>SKXC01000046.1 GCA_007128625.1 Syntrophomonadaceae bacterium
TGCTTCTTGCTGTCGAGCAAAATAGTTACCGGGCCGTCATTGTCCACCATAATACGCATGTTTTCCCGGAATTGCCCCCTGGTTACAGAAAGACCATAACTTTTTAGATGTTCACAAAAATCTTCATATAATTTTTCGGCCTGCCCAGGCGGCGCCGCAGCAGAAAAACCCGGGCGGCGGCCTTTACGGCAATCGCCGTACAGGGTAAACTGAGAAATACAAAGGATTTGACCGCCACTTTCCTTTACCGAATGATTCATAAGCCCGGCTTTATCTTCAAAAATACGTAAACCACTGATCTTGGCAGCCAGGTAATCGTTGTCAGCAGGGCCGTCTTCGCGGCCAACACCAAGGAATATTACCATGCCCGGTCCTATTTCACCAATAGTCTTACCGTTTACTTCTACACTGGCTTTATGGACCCGCTGTACTACCGCTCTCATCAAAAACCCCCGCTCAAGTATCGTATGAACCTGTTATAAGTTAGTTATTTGAGCCATAAACATATCTTTTTACTTCGTAAACTTCCTTTATTTTCTTTATCTTGTTCATTATTTGATCAAGTTGAACCTGGTTTTTTACTACAATGGTCAGGTGGATAGTTGCCACCTGATTTTTATCGGCCCGGGCACTCACAGCTACTATATCAACCTTGCTCTCATTAACAGAGGCCATGATATCGGCAAGAAGATGCTTGCGATCCTCGGCGCTGATTTCAACCTCAACCGGGTAAGATGCTTCGGTCTCAATTTCCCACGAAGCCTCGAGCATACGGTCCTGATCAGTCGACTTCTGAGCAAGATTTGGACAATCACGGCGATGCACAGAAACACCGCGTCCACGGGTAATAAAACCAATAATATCATCTCCTGGCACCGGGTTGCAGCAGCGGGCTACCCGGACCAGCAAATTATCCATGCCCTCAATTGAAACACCCACTGAAGAACGTTTACGGTGTTTAACCGGCTTCAGCTCCGGTAAATCCTTATCTTTATCCTGTTCGCCGTATTTTATTTTGTATTCTTCACGCAGACGACTAATCACCTGGTTAACCGTAACTCCACCATAGCCAATGGCCCCGTAAAGATCCTCCAGCGAATGAATATTAAAAGATTTTCCAACCTCTTCCAAAAGGTCGCTTTTTAGCGACATTCGGCGCTCAATATTGATCCGTTTGATCTCTTTTTCCAGCATTTCACGGCCTTTTTCAATGTTTTCTTCCCGGCGTTCTTTTTTAAACCAGCTGCGGATTTTATTTTTAGCATGGGATGTTTTAACCAGCTTAAGCCAATCCCGGCTTGGCGAGCCCTGTTTTGAAGTAACCACTTCAACCATGTCACCTGTTTTTAGCTGATAGTCCAGCGAAACCAGGCGGCCGTTAACCCTGGCTCCGGTACAGCGGTTACCGACATCGGTATGGATTTTGTATGCAAAATCAAGAGTAACCGAACCGGCAGGTAAGTCAATTACATCACCCTTGGGGGTAAAAACAAAGACTTCGTCAGTAAAAAGATCTCCTTTTAAATCTTTTATAAAGTCGCGTGCATCACGGTAATCGTGCTGCCACTCCAGGAGCTGGCGCAGCCAGGTCAGCTTTTCGTCCGGCGTTTCGCCATCTTTTATTTTTTCCTTGTAACGCCAGTGCGCAGCAATCCCATATTCTGCGGTACGGTGCATATCCCATGTCCTGATTTGAATTTCAGCCAATTCGTTTTCGGCAGCAAAAACCGTGGTGTGCAATGATTGGTACATGTTTGGTTTTGGCATGGCGATAAAATCCTTGAAACGACCCGGTATCGGTTTCCAAATAGTATGCACGATACCCAGGGTATGATAACAATCTTTAACGGTATCGACTATAATGCGTATAGCGGTCAGGTCGTAAATTTCGTTTAAATCTTTACCCTGGGTCTTCATTTTATTATAGATGCTGAAAAAATGCTTGGGGCGGCCCTGGATTTCAGCTTCTATCGATGCTTCAGATAAATAGTCCTGCAGGATCCAGATAATCCGGTTGATAAATTTTTCCCGCTCGCGCCTCTTTTTGGCCAGTTTATCTACCAGCTCGAAATATTCTTCAGGTTGCATGTAGCGAAAAGCAAGGTCTTCAAGCTCCCACTTAATCATATATATCCCCAACCGGTGGGCCAGCGGTGCATAGATTTCCAGGGTTTCCCGGGCTATTTCTTTCTGCTTATGGGTATTCAGGTAACGCAAAGTCCGCAGGTTATGGGTTCTGTCGGCCAGCTTAATCAAGACAACCCTTATATCCTGGGCCATGGCAATAAACATTTTACGCAGGGTTTCAGCCTGCTGCTCTTCCTTGGAGGTAAAATCAAGACGGCTCAGTTTGGTTACACCATCAACCAGGGAAGCCACTTCTTCGCCAAATTCTCCGCGAATTTCTTCCAGTGTAACAGGGGTATCTTCAACTACATCATGCAGCAAACCGGCAATTATCGTTACCAGGTCAAGTTCCAATTCGGTTAGCAGCATGGCTACCCCAATTGGATGAGTAATATAGGATTCTCCCGATTCGCGAAGCTGACCGGAGTGTGCCTCCAGTGAAAAATTATAAGCCTTATCGACCAGCTCCCAATCTTTTATATCGGGATAGTAGCGTTGAATTCTTTTTTTCAGTTCATTTATTTTTTTCTCTTTGACAGCCATTGTACCCATTCCCCGGGAAATTAAGATAAAACTCAGGCTCCTGAATGCCTGAAATCGCTCCCAAACCTTTTTAAATCTATCGTATCATTAAAAAATATTATGTATGTGAAATAATCATGTAATCAATCAGGTGCAATAAAATACAGGTAATTACTTCTTTACACCTGGTTTTCTACTCTATAATACTAAAAAAAGGTTCTAATATCTATAGGATTGAATCAATCACCGGCCAGTTTATGCAGGTAAGAAGCAATTTTTTCAAGCGGGGCTTCCTGGAACAGTTTTTGAAACTGTTCACATTGCCGTCGAAGCTCAATTGTAAACCGGTAGGTGGGAGAAGAATCAAGACAGTCAGGCCAGTTATTTTCTATTTCCATCCACTGCGGAGCCAGGCAACCGTTTTCCAGCAGACCAATTTCTGTAAATATGGCTTCAGACCTTTCCCAAAAGCTGGGGGCCGGTTTAAAATCAATGCTGTCCAGGGCTAACTCTTGAAAACAAAAAGTGGAACTTTTCGCTTCAGAGCCGGGAAGAGCTTTTATGATTTTTTCAAGCAAAGTCCAGGAAGGTAAAGACATATCCATCAACTGCCGGTTAAGCTTTAGATCATCGGGGTTGTAGAACAGGTGAACAGCTGTTGATTCTTTAATTAACCCTTTTTCAAAAATATACTTCAGTATGTCTTGGTGCAGGGGCAAATCATAAAGGATTAGCAGTTCATGTGTTTCAGGAATTTTTATATCCTCGTTCATTGATCCACTGGTAATGATCACCGGAGAACCCTTTAGTGAAATCCCCTCTTGAATTTTTTCTGAACGTGAACGGGTAGCGGTGAAAACAACTGCTTTATTGTCGGCCCGATTAAGAAGGTGATTCAGACCGGCCATACGTTCTGCACAATTGCGCCGATCAATGATTTCCAGTTTCCCGGATCTAAAAGTGTCACTATAAGTTAAATCTTTAATTTCAGCCTCCAGCGTCTTCTGATTCCTGTAAAAACCGTTTTTTAATTTAAAAGCAATATTAACCCTACGTCCTTTTTCCAGCAGGGGATCCAAAAAAGCTCCGGAGAAATAAATGGGATCAAGGGAACGGCCATTTTTATTAAGATTAAGCTTGAGATGTTTTTGATCTCCCCCGACCAGCCGCCACGAACGGACCACCCAGTCGTGACTGCCGAAAAGGGGAACAGGATTGGCCGTGCCGAAAGGCTGCATTTTTTCAAGCTGGGTGGTTAAATTAAATTGGATTTCGGACTGATCAATTTCAGCATCAATATAAAGGTGCGGGGTTAAATAACTGTCATCCATATTTTGCCGGGCATAGCGGTTAAGACATTCACGCAGCACACCGATTTTACTGGTCTGAACCGTGAAACCTGCTGCCTGTTCATGGCCGCCAAAACGTTCCAGAACAGCTGAACAATCAGATAAGGCTGCCGTAATATCAAACCCGGGAATACTGCGTGCAGAGCCCTGCCCCTGATCACCATCAAGGGCAACCAGGCAAAATGGACGGTTAAACTTTTCGACAAGTCGCGAGGCCACAATGCCAATTACACCGTGATGCCAGCTTTCTTTGGCCAGGGTAATCACCTTGTAGTCTTCCTTACCCAGCAAATCAAGGGCAGCCTCCTCTGCTTCGAGCAGTATTCTTTGCTCAGTTGAACGCCGCAGCTGGTTTGCCTGCTGCAGCTGCCAGGCCAGAGCTTCAGCTTTTTGCAAGTTATCTTCCAGGAGCAGCTCTGCTGCCGGAAGGGCCTCGCCCATTCGCCCGGCAGCATTGATCGCCGGGGCGATAACGAAAGAAAGAGCATTGCTGGTAATATGCTCTTCCTTGAGGCTAACCTGATCAATTAATGCTTTAAAACCGATCCTTTGCTTTCTACGTAAGATTTCAAGACCGGCAGATACTATAATCCTGTTTTCACCAAGCAGGGGGACTACATCAGCTGTTGTTCCCAGGGCGGCAAGATCAAGCAAATGCTCCGGAAATGGCTTTTTGGCTTTCTCCATTATTGCAGAAGCAAATTTAAAAGCGATACCTGCCCCGGACAGTTCCTTATATGGATAAGAACACTTTTTTTGCCGCGGATTAATAATCGAAACCGCACCGGAAAAGGTGGTCAGCGGTTGGTGATGATCGGTGATAATTATATCAAGACCGTTTGCAGCAGCATAAGCTACTTCTTCAGCTGCATTTATGCCGCAATCAACAGTGACTACCAGTGAGGCTTCGGCTTCAATAATTTGCTGCAGGGATTCTACATGTAAACCGTATCCTTCTTTATCCCGGCTTGGCAAATAATAGTCAACTTCGGCTCCAAGCCGGCGCAATGTTTCGACCATAATAACCGTTGCAGATATGCCGTCGGCATCATAATCACCGTAAATAATAGTTTTTTCACCCTTGTTAAACGCAGCAAACAACCTGTCGACAGCTTGCTCCATCCCCAGCATCAACCAGGGTGAATGTAATTGTTCCGTCAGAGGCTGCAAAAAGGCCCTGGCCTGTTCGGAACTTGTGATCCCTCGACTAATAAGCAGTCGGGCCAGGGCTGGTGTAAGGTCAAGATCCCGGGTAAGGTCAGTGATCAGATTTTGATCGTGGTTCGGCCATATCCACTGCTTACCACCAAGGCTCATGAAGGATCCTCTTCCGCCTCTTTTTTATGATCATTTTCTTGCTCTATTTCCTGGATCTCTTCTTCCGGTTCTTCCGGTACAGACACAGCTTTATTTAGTTCAGCCTCCAGAAAAACTTTTTCTTCTTCCAAAGCTTTAACCTGTTTTTGCAGGGCTTCCTTTTCCTGCCTTGAGTGGCGAAAAGTTAAGGCCGTGCGGATGCTGCGAAATAGGCTGAACAGGCCCATAACCAGGGCCCCGGCAAAAGCTGAACCAAGAATTAAAATAATCAGCGGTATCCTGGCTTGACCGAAAATATAATTAACAGTTACTGGTTCGGTATTGGCTATAGCCACTATGGCGATGATCAAACTAAAGATAAGGCCCAGGATTAAATATAAAGAACTCATTAGGCTCCCCACCCTTCACCTGTTAATAATATTTGCTTACAAATAAGTTTTCTTTACCTGTATTCTATACCCTGCCGGCAAAAAAACAAAGCAAAACCTGTTTTGCCGGCACCTTTGCCGGCACCAGTGCTATGCTGTTTTGCGACGGGTTAGTTTTAAATTATAGTCCTGCAAATTAAGCCACAGGGGACTGGCAATAAATATTGATGAATAGGTACCGACGAACACCCCCAGGATTAAGGCCACTATGAATACAATCAGGTCAAGACTGCCGATAAAATAATGAAAACCAAATAACAGGGCAATCAGCACAAAAAGGGTAGTCAGCGAGGTATTTATTGAACGCATCAGGTTTTGGTTTATACTCTGGTTAACCGATGCGGCAAATTCGCTCTTTTTCCGGTGTTTTATGTTTTCGCGGATGCGGTCCATGATAACAATGGTGTCATTTACGGAATAACCGAAGACGGTTAAGATGGCCGCCACAAAGGGAACGTTGATTTCTAACTGTAGAATGGAAAAAACACCGAGCACGATCACTATATTGTGCAGCAGCGCGGTTATTGTAGCCACGGCGAACTTAAATTCAAAGCGATAGGTAATATATGCTATCATGGCTACTATGGCTATGACCAGGGCTAAAATAGCATCGCGGGTTAGCTCGGCACCGATTACTGCACCAACGCTTTCTTCTCTTGAATCATCCAGGTCCATGCGGGGAAAACGGTCCTGGAATTCCCTCATTACCGCTTCGCGCCGATCTTCTCCCATGTAAGGTCCCCTGATAATCACGCCTTCATCAGTGGGAGCCCCGGTCAAATCTCTTCCTTTGACCACCTGTATCACCGCTCCTTCAAGTTCTTCAAAAGGTTCCAGGGCTTTATCTACTTCTTCCATGGAAAAATCCTCGCCCAGGGTCAGCTGAAAAACTGTTCCCCCGGTAAAATCGATACCCAGGTTTAATCCAAAGACAGCTAAAGAGATTATTCCAGCTGCGATCAGGATCAGTGAAAACAGGTAAGCCTTTCGGCGGTTATCTATAAAATTAATCATTATACCTTCACCCCCATATAAGCCCCGCTGCGAATTATTCCGGCTTTGAAAGCAAGGCGCATCAACAAACGAGTGAGCACAATAGCAGTGAACATACTGCAGATAATCCCGATAAACAGGGTGACAGCAAAACCCCTGACCGGCCCGCTGGCAATCACAAACAGCACTACCGTCACGATCAGGGTGGTTATGTTGGCATCGAGAATAGCCCGAAAAGCCCGCTGAAAACCGCCTTCAATAGCGCTGCGCATGGTCCGGCCCGAACGCAGCTCATCTTTAATTCTTTCAAATATAATCACGTTGGCATCAACTGCCATTCCTATAGAAAGAATCAGACCGGCAATTCCGGGTAAGGTTAAGGTAGTCGGCAGATAGTTTAAAGCCCATAAGACAAGAGAAAGGTAAAATATCAGGGCTACTCCGGCCATGACCCCCGCTCCGCGGTAATAGATAATCATAAAAAGAAGTACCAGGGCCAGGCCGACACCAGCAGCATAAACGGCAATTTCTTCAGTGCGCTGGCCTAATGTCGGCCCAATCAGGCGGGATTCAAGCTCTCGGAGTTCAACAGGCAGTGAACCGCTGCGTAAAAGCAGGGCCAGATCGGCTGCCTCCTCGAAATCAAAGTCACCCTCAATTATAGCCCGTCCATCGGTAATCACAGCCCGGACAACCGGTTCAGATATTTTTTCATCATCAAGATAAATGGCAATCTGCTGTCCTATGAATTCTTGAGTTGCCTCTCTAAACAGTTCGGCACCAGTCCGGTCGAATTCAATGCTGACAAAGGGATTAACAGATACTTCCATTTGTCTTTCAGCCCGGGCCTGGACCAGATTGGCCCCGGTAACGACAACTTGCCCGTCCGGACCGACAAATTCTAACATTGCCGTTCTTCCGATAATCTCACGGGCCTGCTCAACATCTTCCAATTCGGGCAGTTCAATGCGAATCCGATTTTCACCCTGGGGGGCGATAACCGGCTCAGCAACCCCCAGTTCGTCAACACGACTGCGAATAATCGTTATAGCCCGGTCAATAGTATCCTCATCCACTTCCCGTCCCTCGGTTTCTACCGCCTCCATAAGCACATATAGTCCTCCGGCGATATCAAGACCGCGCCTGATTCCTTCTTCCCTGTCGGCCGCGCTATCAAATGCCCAGTAACCTGAAGCGATAATTAGCAGGCACAAAACGAGAAGTATCAAAAAACGACCCGGTTTAATCGCTGATTTCATTTTTAATCACTCTCCATTCATTCCAGCCAATCATAAAAACATTAACAAACCGGTTTCAACCCGGCTATTTGATTATTATATCAAAATCCTTGTTCAGTATAGCTGAGAGTACCTTAATTGTCATTATCTTTTTTGCTAAAATAATATTTTCTTAAATAATTTTAACTTGGACAGGCCTGTTGATTGACAACTCTGCAGTCAGGACCGGGGTTTTTAATAATATTGGTCGCTTTAATATCCCGAATACCTTCATAAACCGATCCTGCTGCTTATTTAATTTACAATATATGTTATTAAACTAAATCTTTTTATCCCTTTCAAGCTCTAACAGCATTTTTTTCCAGCCCGGTGGTCCGCTGAAACCACCTATGCCTATTCCACTGGTAACTACTCTGTGGCAGGGAACCATAATTGGATGCCGGTTTGCTTTTAAAGCCTGACCGGCTGCCCGCCAGGCCAGAGGAAATCCGGCCCGTTCAGCTGTTTCCCTGTAGGTAAAAGCCCGGCCGTAAGGAATACGGCGCACTTGATCAAGAATGGCAGCAGTAAAAGGACGGTAGCCGGTGGTATCAAGAGGATATTGATCCCAGTTGACCATTTTACCGGCAAAATAAATATTCAGATCTTCACACAATTGCTGCCAGGGCAGCCGTTGATGCCGGTGCTCTTCCCGGGGAATGCTGCCGGGAAGATAAATTCTAAAAATCCCGCTGCCGCTGAAAAGAATAACAAAAACACCCCTGGTTGTCACTACCTGATCATAAAAAAACTCAGAAAAAGCAGAAGAGAACCGGTTGTTAATCTTATGTTCTGGTTTTATCATTTTAGTCATCCTGGTCGATTGCTGATCTTATTCTTAGCTTTATATAGAAATACTGCTTCTTTGGCGTTTTTTAAAAACTGTTAGCTCCCTGTACCCGGTTTTTTTAAGAAGAGCCAGGGCTTCAGGAAAATATCGGCCTACCTGTTCAGGGCTGTGAGCATCAGAACCCATGGTTATTCCAACTTTTTCTGATAAACAAATTTCAAGAAACCTTTGATCGGGATAAAACTCAGCTACTGGAGCATCTCTGCCGGCAGTATTAAGTTCCAGGCAGGTATTGGTCACCTTTAATAAACGGGCAGTTTCACGCCAAAGCGAATCCAGGTTGCGGGCAGGCCGGTAATTAAATTTCTTAACAACATCCAGGTGGCCGATAATATCAAAAAGACCGCTTCTGCAGGCGTCCTGCACCAGTTTAAAATAGCGGCGATAGAGTTTGTCCAAATCCTTGTTCTTATAATCATCAGCATAAACAGGATGTGTGAAATCCCAGTCACCGATAAAATGGATGGAACCGATGACATAATCAAAATTGTAATTTAAAAGTAAATCTCTCAGTTTCTCTTCAGTGCCGGGAAGATAATCGACTTCTATTCCCAGCTTAACATTTACATTTTGTGATATATCATTTAATTTATTAACGTGCTGAATATAATCACTTAACTCTTCGGGATTCATGGTTACCTGGTTGCGGGGTTTAAAACCGAGCAGGCCCAGAGGAAAATGATCGGCAAAACCTATCTCCAGGAGCCGGTTTTTTTCAGCTGCAGCCAGGTATTCTTCCATGGTACCTGTAGCATGACAGCATCGTGCAGTATGCAGATGATAATCAATCATAGCCCGGCCCCCGCTGGTCAAAACCGGCCAGGGTATTAAAAAAACAGGAGTACCGACCGGTGTGGCAGGCCAAACCGGGGCCGAGCGGGATTATTCTAACCAGCAATGCATCTGCATCACAGTCGGCATAAATTGATTTAACTTCAAAAAAGTTACCCGAACTTTCCCCTTTGACCCAGTACTCCTTACGACTGCGACTCCAAAAACAGACCCTGCCGGTATTGATTGTCCGCCTGACTGCTTCTTCGTTCATATAACCAACCATTAATACGGCATTATTTCGATCATCCTGGATCACAGCGGGAACCAGGCCGTTCTGATCAAATTTAAGCTCTCCTGGCTGCAGTGGCTGCAGCTCTTCTTCCTGATTATAGTCTGCCAATTCAAAACCTCCATAAAATTATATGTCCTTATCAAAAACTGCCATGGCATCCGGCAGGGTCAGCTGATTAGTATAAAGAGCTTTACCGATGATAACCCCTTTAACCCGGTCTCCATATTGCTTGATGGATAAAAGATCTTCCCTGGACGATATTCCCCCGGAAACGATAACCTGTAACGATGTGTTATTAATAATTTCTTCCAGTCCGTCCAATGCCGGTCCCTGCATGGTGCCATCTTTTTGGATATCAGTATAAACAATCTCTTTTACTCCCCACTGCTCAACCCGGGCAGCCATTTCCACCGTATGAACCGCCGAAGATTCTGTCCAGCCCTTAACAGCTACCATGCCATCACGAGCATCAATACCAACAAGAATGCTCTGACCATATTTGTTAACAAGCTGCCGGGCCAGTTCTGGCTGTTCAATTGAGATTGTTCCCAATATAACCCTGGAAATACCGGCTGAGATTGCTTTAGTAACTGCTTCCCCGGACCTTATTCCTCCCCCCAGTTGAATGGGGATACTGATCTCTTCACCTATTAAACTGATCACATTCGCATTTTGTGAAAGACCGGTAAATGCTCCATCAAGATCAACCAGGTGGAGCATTTTTGCTCCCAGTTGTTCCCACTGACGGGCTACCTCGACCGGGTTATCTCCATAAACGGTTTCCCGTTCGGGATCTCCCTGGTATAAACGGACACAACGACCCTTTCGCAGATCAATGGCTGGAATAACCAGCATAAAGTTCACCTCATTATAGTATCCCCTTGGTTGAAAGCACTCCATCCAGTCCTTGCATTTCTGATGAGGCTTCGTTTAAAGCCCGGGCAGCCGCCTTAAATGAAGCTTCGATAATATGATGTTTGTTGTAACCGTGATTCATAACCAGGTGCAAATTAAATTTTCCTTCATTAACAAATGCCTGCCAAAAAACTGCAAAAAGTTCCTCATCCATTTTCCCTACCATGCCGGGCGGGAGTGTTATTAAATACTGTAACCAGGGCCGGCCGGAAAGATCAACAACTGCTGTTACCAGGGCTTCGTCCATCGGTACAGCACTTAAGCCATAACGGTTAATACCGATTTTTTCACCCAGCGCTTCCTGCCAGGCCCGGCCAAGGCATATCCCGGAATCTTCAACCAGGTGATGGGCATCAACTTCAATATCTCCATCAGCCCTGACCTTTAGATCAAAAAAGCCGTGACGGCACCACAGGTCCAGCATATGTTCAAAAAAAGGCAGGCCCATTTTCAAATCGGACCGACCAGTGCCGTCAATGTTAAGATCAAGAGTTACTGCTGTTTCTGTTGTTTTCCGTTCAATTTTAGCTTTGCGATTCATTATTTATTATGCCTCCTCAATAATACGGCACGGGCATGTGCTTCAAAACCTTCTGCCCTGGCCAATGCAGCAATTTTCGGGGCTGACTCCTGCAAAGCCCGGGAGGAATAGCAGATTACATTTGACCTTTTCATAAAATCGTTTACACCCAGTGCAGATGCATATCGTGCCGCCCGGCCTGTTGGTAAAACATGGTTGGAACCGGCCCAGTAGTCTCCAAGTGATTCCGGGGTGTAGGATCCGATAAATATTGCCCCGGCACTGTTAATATTATCCAGGTAACGCCAGCCATCCTCCAGATGCAGCTCAAGATGTTCAGGAGCCAGTTCATTAACAACCTTCCAGGCTTCTTCCAACCCGGATACCAGTATAACTGCTCCTTGTTCCCTGAGTGACTGCCTCGCTATTTTTTCCCGGGGCAGGGTTGATAACTGTTCTTCCAAATGATTAACTACCAGGCCGGCCAGCTCTTCAGAAGGGGTGATTAATAATGAACGGGAAAGCGGATCATGCTCGGCCTGGGAGAGTAAATCTGCAGCAATAAAAGCAGGCCGGGCTTCTTTTTCGGCGACAATAACAATTTCACTGGGTCCGGCCAGCATATCTATACCGACCTGCCCGAAAACCTCTTTTTTGGCCAGGGTGACATAAATATTGCCAGGGCCAACTATTTTTTGCACAGCCGGTATTGTCTCGGTACCAAAAGCCATAGCAGCAATCGCCTGGGCTCCGCCTACCTTAAAAACAGCGGTTACTCCTGCTGCATCAACAGCAGCCAGGGTTACCGGATTAATATTTCCATTACTGTCGGGGGGAGTGCAAAGATATATTTCCTGGACTCCGGCCACCCGGGCGGGAATGACCGTCATCAAAACCGAGGAAGGGTATGCCGCTGTTCCACCGGGAATATAAGCTCCTACTGACTGCAGCGGCCTGTAATTTTGTCCTGTAACCCAGCCCGGACCACAGTCCCACCATTTTTGCTCTACCTGGTTTAGATGGAATCGTTCAATGTTTTTTTTAGCTTCCCGGATAATTTCAAGCAGTTCGGGTTCTACTTTATTAAATGCACTTTCAATCTCCCGATCAGAAACTTTCAGTGCATCTAATTCTGCATGATCGAAATCAAGGGTGAATTTTTTTAAGGCAGGATCACCGGTCAATCGAACTTCTCCGATGATTTCCAGAACCTTTTGCCGTTCCTCCCGGTAATCGCTCAAAACAGCTGTTGATCGGGTTCTTTTATATTGTTCGAAAGACCAAACCGGCAAGGTCATAAGTATTCTCCTAAGCTGGATAAAAAATAACGAATCGGATATGAGGGCAGTTGAAAACAACCATATTTTAACATAAGCTGCCGGTAACGTCAATTTTAAAGCTATTTCATGATCAAAGAGCGTAAGGCCTGCATAAATCCCGGGAAAAATCTATAGATCACCCCGGCACCATGCACTGCCGTTTCTCCTTCAGCCGCAAGGCCTGCTACGGCCAGAGCCATAGCCACCAGATAATCGCCACAACAGTCGACCTCTGCTCCTTGAAGCCCGGTTCCGCCTTCTATGAATATGCCTTCTCCAGTTGCCTCGATTTTTACACCCAGTTTTTTCAACTGTCCGGCCAGGTTATGGATGCGATCTGATTCATTAACCTGCAATTCTTTTAGCCCTGTTATGCTTGTCTTTCCTTCGGCCAATGATGCTGCCACCATCAAAGCCGGTATGTCATCTGCCAGGCGGTAGAGCCTGTCGCCTCCGACATGAAAACCCTTCAGCTTAGTGTTTGCCCTGATCATAATATCGGTAACCGGTTCTTTACCCCAAAAGCGCTTCTGCTGCAGCTCAAGATCAGCACCCATTTCAAGCAGCAGGTCGATAATCCCCTTTCGTGTAGGGTTTAAGCCAATATTCCTCAACAACACCTCTGAATCTGAAACAACAGACCCGGCAACCATAAAAAAAGCGGCAGCAGAAATATCTCCGGGAATTCTGACCTGAACACCCTTTAAGGCTGTTCCTCCCTGCAGCTTAACCCGGCAGTCTTCTTCCCGGACACTGGCTCCAAACCGGGTTAACATCAATTCGGTATGGTTGCTGCTCTGGTAAGGCTCTTCAAATGTTGTAGTTCCCCTGGCATAAAGGCCGGCTAACAAAATGGCTGCTTTAACTTCAGCATTGACCCGTGGAGAGCGATAGCTGATTGGCTGCAGGTCTCCACCCCTGATCGTTACCGGTAAAAAATCATTTTCTCCTTCAAAACCGGCACCCATCAACTGCAGCGGCCTTCTTATATCCTGTATCAGGTATTTTTGTAAAGATGAATCACCGGTTACCGTTGCTTTAAAATCCTGACCGGCCAGGATGCCGGGCAGCAGACGGGCAGTTGTTCCTGAACTGCCAGCATCCAGGTCACCGGCCGGCCTGTTAAATTTCTTGTTGCGGCCTTCAATTATAAGTCGGTTGCCTTTTAAGTTTATCTTTACCCCTAATGACCGCATGCAATTTAGATTATAGCGGACATCTTCAGTATCCGGAAAACCCCTTATATCGGTGATTCCACTGGACAAAGCTCCAAGCAGTATGGCCCGATGAGTTATTGCTTTATCTCCCTGAACAAAGATTTCACCGGAAAATCTTTCCGGCGGAGAAGTAATGATAATCATTTTGTTTGCCCTCACACCAGGTGTAATAGATCTTATTACATTTGGCATCCATTTTTTTAGTTATTTATTATTTAGCTTCAGCCAAATCCCATTTCGATGTACCCGGGATCATATGTTATAATAATATACAGTTTTATAACCCGGTGCAAGTACCGGGTAATAATAAGATGCGGAAGTGTTACTATGGAAGTATATGCCTTAGTCGGGCACAGCGGCACGGGGAAAAGTCATCACGCACCATCGCTGGCTGTTAAATTTAATATTGAATATATTATAGACGATGGTCTGCTCATTAAAGGCAACATGAACCTGGCCGGTCGCTCGGCCAAGCGCGAAAATACCCGCTACGGGGCAATAAAACGCGCTGTGTTCAAAGATCCTGACCAGGTCCGAGAGGTCAGAGAAAAACTGGAGAAAATCAGACCGGAACGTCTCTTAATCCTGGGGACATCAAAACAAATGACCGAGGTCATTGCAGAAAATCTCGGGCTGCCAAAGCCCACTTATTATTATACTATTGAAGAGGTTTCCGACCCAGAATCAATCAAGTCTGCCCTTAGTGTGAGGGCAAAAGAAAATCGCCACGTTATTCCCCTGCCCACTTTTGCTATTAAGAGAGAGTTTCCCGGTTATATAGTTGATCCGCTCCGTTCATTCTTTGCCCTTCCTTCTCAACATCCCGGTGAAGTCCCTGTTGAACGTTCGGTCATTCGCCCAATTTTTAGCAGCAGGGGCAGTTTTTATATTGCTGAACATGTCATTACCGATCTGGCCACATATATTGTCTCCCATACACCCGGTATCTATAAAGTGCTCGACATAGACCTAAAAAACGGTAAAAATAAAGTAGTCTTAAATATTGAATTAGCGGTGGATCTGATCCATTTAAGGAGCTTTAAACTGGATATTCTCTTGCACGAAGTTCAGAGTAAAGTTAAGGAAGATATAGAATACCTGACCGGTTTTTACCTGGACCAGGTAAATGTATATGCAAAAAAACTACATATGGATGAAAAAACGACTAAAGACATAAATGAACTTCGAAAATTAATCACTTCTCAGTAAATATTACAGCTTGTTTTCCATCTCCCAATTTACGAGATTGGGCACTTTTTCTCCTTTCAAACCTGCCAGAATATTTTTTGCCGCCATAACTGCCATCCTGGTTCTTGTTTCAACTGTAGCGCTGCCAATATGCGGTGTCAGGGTAGCATTGACCATATCTGTCAGGCCCGGGGCAATCTGCGGCTCATATTCGTAGACATCTAGTGCTGCCCCGGCTAGATCATTATTTCTTAAAGCTCTGACCAGGGCTTTTTCATCAACAACCGGCCCTCGTGATGTGTTGATCAGGTAAGCCCCGGGCTTCATCAGCTCTAACTCTTTTTTACTGATCAAATGTCTGGTGTGCTCATTAAGGGGAACATGCAGGGAAATAAAGTCGGCTTCTTTCAACAAACAGTCAAAAGGTCTGTACTCAACATTAAGCCTGTTTTCTTCTTCTGCGCTCTTTCTTTTTTTAGCATAGTAGATTACAGGCATATTGAAAGCAGCAGCCCTCCTGGCAACAGCAGAACCTATCCGTCCCAGGCCAATTATACCGAGTACCTTTTGATAAATATCATGACCCAGTAACAGCATGGGCGACCAGGATTTAAATTTGCCTTCCCGGACATATCGATCTGCTTCAACCAACCTCCTGGCCGCTGCCAAAAGCAAAGCCCAGGTTAGATCGGCTGTTGTATCTGTAAGGACATCCGGTGTATTGGAAACGGCAATATTTCTTTTTGTACAGGCAGCAATGTCAATATTGTCATAACCGACTGCACAGTTGGCAACTATCCTCAGACGGGGCATCTTATCCAGCAGTTCAGCATCTATGATATCGGTTAATTGACAAAGCAGGCCATCGACATCGCTGGCTGCCTCAGCCAGTTCACTTTTGGATAAAACCCGGTCATGCGGGTTTACCGTTAATTGGCACTCGGAGGCAATCATATCCAACGCCTCCCCTGGTATATTTCGGGTAACATAAACTTTTGACTTATTGTCCATCATTAAATCTCCCTTTGTGGCTGTCCTGCAGTTAGCTGTTTGTGATTCTCCACTGATGGGTATAAAGATTAATTCTTTTACCCCGGACAAAACCAGCCAGGGTAATATTTAAATTCTCGGCCAGTTCAATGCACAAAGATGTGGGAGCGGCCCGGGAAATAAGCATTTGTATTTTCAGTTTGGCTGTCTTGAGCAGTATTTCAGAGCTCAACCGCCCACTGGATACTATAATTTTATCTTCGGTAGGGATACCATCCATCAGGCACTCCCCGATTATTTTATCAATAGCATTGTGGCGACCGATATCTTCAGAAAAATAAATAATCCTTTCCCGGTCAGCCAGGGCTGCACTGTGCACTCCACCTGTAGCTTTATATAGTTCTGCTCTTTGCTGCAGTGAATCCATCAGGCCAGTAACTTTCTCTGCGCTAATGGTTAAATCACCGCTTAATGGGCTGCTGCGTAGAGAGTCAAGAACATTAAAAAACACAGTACCTTTACCACAACCCGAGGTTACAGTCCTTTTGCCATAAAGCTTTTCTGAAAGTCCGGTTTCTTTTTTTAAATCCACCTCGACCAAGCCTTCTTTTTCTTTCACCCGGATCAATTCGAGATCATTAATTCCTGTAATTATTCCTTCAGAACGAAGAAAACCAAGGGCCAGAAAGTCGAGCTTTTCAGGTGTACAAAGAAGAGTAACCAGCTCATTACCGTTAAGGTAAATCGTCACAGGGGTTTCAATCGTTACCAGATCGTCTAGGTCTTCTCTTTCTCCCTGGCGAATCCGTGTAATTTGCTTTTTTACCATTCTTTCCCGATCCACTTTATATCCTCCATATCCGACACCTGCCAAAGTTTTCAGGATCCTGTCCCTATAACACTTAAGGGTAACACCTTCTTCTAAGGCTTTCCACCCTTGCTTACCTGACCAGGTGCCGGGTATAGTTGTTGATCCCTAAAAATATACTGGCTCTGCAATGATATCTGCATCTTTATTTGTTTTTCTTCACAGCAATCATGTTTTCCTGCACGAAAAATGCCCCCATAATAAATGAGGGCATTACAGCTCTATAAAAAATTATCGGTTTTCCGCATATTAAATGCAGCAGCTTTTTTTGAAAGCCTGAATCACTGAACGCCTGGTCAGGGTTTCACTCAGGCACTGGCAGCCGTGGTGACCCGGGGCGCAGCAAACAGCTGCATCTTTTTCGCTTATTGCTGCTGTTTCCGGATCATATTCCACCGGAGCAAACAGGCCCTGACCACGATTAAAACTGTCTTCATGAAGGTATTTTGTACCCGGGTGGTCTTCTGCGGGACAAGGCCACTGCAAACCTTGTTCGACCAGGCGTTGATAGGAAATTCCGCTATATTCAGGGGTAAGGGAAGCTATTTCTTCAAAAACTTCCTCGGGCCCTGTATAATCCCAATCAAACCCGAACCATTCGGCCAGCTCAACCAGAACAGCCCAGTCAGCAAAAACTTCACCGGGAGGTTCTACCGCAGGCTGGCTAAGCTGAACCCGGCGCTCGATATTAGTATAAGTGCCCAGTTTTTCTGCAAATGCTGCTGCAGGCAGGACAACATCTGCCAGCGATGCAGTTTCTGTCATAAACATATCCTGGACCACCAGGAAATCGAGTTTTTCCAAGAAACCGGTAACTTTTTCTTTTTCCCCACCACAGGCAACAGGGTTTTCACCCATTATATACATCACCTTTATACTGCTATTTATACCGGATTCAAAAACATCTTCAGCAGTAAGTCCGGGATTGTCACTGATCTCAACACCCCAGGCTTTGGAGAACTTATCGCGGACCTCTTTTTCCTTAATATGCTGATAACAGGTAAGATTATTGGGCAGGGTGCCCATATCAGCTGAACCCTGCAGGTTGTTCTCGCCATAAGGCAGATAAATTCCCGTCGATTCGCGGCCAACATTTCCGGTAAGCAGGGCCAGGTTGGCCAGGGCCTTTACAAAGTCAGAACCTCCGGTTTGTTTATCAACTCCGGCATCAGAAACAATAGCTGCTTTTTCAGCCGACCCGTAGGCACGGGCAGCAGCACGAATCTCTTCTTCATCCAAGCCGGTGATTTGGGCTACATATTCCGGAGTGTATTTGTCCACTGCTTTTTTAAGCTGATCAAAACCTTCGGTGCGCTTATTGATAAAATCCTGATCAATAAGACCTTCGGCAATGATCACGTTAGCCAGACCATTGAGCAGGGCCAATTCTGTCCCCTGTTTTAAAGGCAGGTAATAATTAGAAACATCGACCAGTTCGATCAGATCGGGAGTGGCAACAATTAGTTTTGCACCCTTTTGAGCCGCTTCGCGCACCCGGTAGTCGAGTATGGGGTGGCTTTCTGCGGGGTTGGCCCCGATAACCAGGGCTGCGTCGACTGCAGCCAGTTCATCAATGCTGTTGGTAGTGGCAGCATTGCCAAAAGCGTCCATCATACCATCCACTGCGGAAGCATGACAGCGTTTGGTATAACTGTCGACGTTGTTGGTGCCCAGGGATCGAACCAATTTTTGAAAGAGGTAGTTTTCTTCGTTGCTTGCTTTTGGTGAGCTAATACCCATCAGGGCATCAGCACCATAACGTGACTGAATATCTTTGATGCTGTCAACTATGAAGTCGAGCGCTTCTTCCCAGCTGACCTGAATAAAAACGCCATCGTTTTTAACCAGGGGAGTGGTAACCCGATCCCCGCTGTGGACAAAATCCCAGCCGAATTTACCCTGCACGCAGAGATGGCCGCGGTTAACCGGGCTTTCTTCAACAGGACTGACTCCAATCACCTGGTTGTCCTTAACATGAAGGTTGATATTGCAGCCCAAACTACAGTAAGGACAGACGGAAGGAACGCTTTCAGTCTGCCAGGGGCGTCCTTTTCCGGTTACATACTTGGGAATAAGCGCTCCAACCGGGCAGTTGTCGATACACATTCCGCAGAAAACACATGTGGATTCTTCAATAGCATCTTCAAAGCCGGGACCGACATTGGTTATGAAACCGCGCTTGGTAAAATCGATCGCCCCGGCTCCGACTACCTGCTGGCATTTGCCGACACAGATACCGCAGAGAATGCACTTGTTCATATCACGCAGGAAGAACTCATTGGTATCATCATAGGGCAGGTCCTTAACCTCCCCTTTAAACTCAGTGGAAGCAACCCCGTAGCGGTAGCAGTAGTCCTGGAGTTTGCATTCACCGGTCTTTTCACAGGTAATGCAGTCCAGGGGGTGGTTGGCCAGCATAAGGCTCAGGTTGTTCTTGCGGGCATTGACTACCCTTTCTGACTCGGTATGGACAACCATGTCGGGGCCGACAGGGGCAACACAGGAGGCCACCAGGGCCCGTGCTTTTTCCACTTCGACTACGCAAATCCGGCAGGCCCCGTTGGGGGGCAGTTCCGGATCATAACAAAAGGTCGGGATATCGATCCCCAGCTGCCGGGCGGCTTCAAGGATCGTCGTACCGGGAGCCACCTCGATTTCTTGTCCGTCTATGGTTAATTTAATTGCCGACATCAGCTTCACTCCCTACTCGAGTAATCATAATGCAATCCTGGCGACATTTTTCAATACAGCTGCCGCAGCGGGTGCAGAGTTCCTGGATAACTTCATGGGGCTCTTTCTTTTCGCCCTTAATTGCTTCAACCGGGCAGACCCTGACGCAGGCCCGGCAGCCGTTGCAGTTCTCCTGGTCAATCTGATACTGGAACAGGGGTTTACAAATGCCGGAACGGCAAAACTTTTCGTTAATATGCTCTTCATATTCATGCCGGAAGTAACGAATGGTGGTTAAAACCGGGTTGGGGCAGGTCTGGCCCAGGCCGCAGAGAGCGCTGTCCTTGATACTGTGGGCCAGGCTGTCAAGAGTATCCAGATCCTCCGGCACCCCTTCTCCTTCAGTGATGCGATCCAGAATCTCCAGCATCCGCTTGGTGCCTTCGCGGCAGGGAGTGCATTTACCGCATGATTCTTTCTGGGTAAAGCTTAAGAAGTAGTTGGCCAGGTCGACCATGCAGGTGCGGTCATCCATGACCACCAGGCCGCCTGAACCCATGATCGCGCCGGCCTGGGTAAGCGAATCGTAGTCGATGGGCAGGTTAATCAGATCCTGCGGGATACATCCGCCCGATGGACCGCCGGCCTGAACAGCTTTAAATTCACGTCCACCTTGAATTCCGCCGCCGACATCAAAAATAATTTCTTCGATAGTAATTCCCATGGGTACTTCGACCAGGCCGGTATTGCGGACCTTTCCGGCCAGGGCAAATACCTTGGTTCCCTTACTGCCTTCGGTTCCGACACTGGCAAATTCGGCCACTCCACCCTCTCTTACAATAAGGGGAATGTTGGCCAGGGTTTCCACGTTGTTGATGGTAGTGGGTTTGCCAAACACGCCTACCTGGGCAGGAAATGGCGGACGGGGACGGGGCATTCCCCTTTTACCTTCAATGGAAGCCAGAAGCGCCGTCTCTTCGCCGCAGACAAAAGCTCCTGCCCCCTCTTTAATATTTATCTTGAAGTTAAAACCGGAATCGAGAATATTGCTGCCGAGCAAACCGTATTCCTCGGCCTGCTGAATGGCCGTTATAAGCCTCCTGATGGCCAGTGGATATTCAGCCCGGCAGTAGATATATCCTTCATCGGCCCCGCAGGCTCTGCCGGCAATAAGCATGCCTTCAAGAATGGCATGGGGATCGCCTTCAAGGATACTGCGGTCCATAAAGGCCCCGGGGTCTCCTTCGTCGGCATTGCAGACAATATACTTCTTGGGGCCGGGGGCTTTATTGGTGAAGCTCCATTTTACTCCCGTGGGGAACCCGGCGCCTCCGCGTCCGCGCAGGCCGGCATCTTTTACTTCATCGCAGATAGCCAGGGGCTCCATCTGCAGGGCGCGCCTTAAGGCCCTGTATCCACCCCGCATGATATATTCGTCAATGCTTTCCGGGTCAATTATCCCACTGTTACGCAGGACGTTAAACTTCTGCTTAAAATAAAAGGGAATGCTGTCATAAAAACGGGCCGGCGCTTCTACATCCGGGCCCTTGTAGAGCAGTTTCTCGACAATTTCTCCGCCTATGAGATGGGTTTCAACCAGCTCGGCCATATCTTTTGTTTGCAGGCGGCAGTAAAAAACTTCGTCCGGGTAGATAACAATAATCGGCCCGACCTCGCAGAAGCCGGGGCAGCCGCCCATAACCAGGCGGTACTTGTCTTTGATCCCCTGTTTATCCAGCTCTTCTTTCAAAGCTTCTGCGATCTGATTTGAGCCAGAGGAAAGACAGCCTGTGGCTCCACAAATCATTAAGTGCTTCTCATACAAGATCTTCCAACCTCCCTTTCCCTGGTTTAATCATTTAAGAGATCACAAATTTTTCGTCCAGGGCTACTTTTTCAATGATATTTTTGCGTTTCTGGGCGCATTCCTGGTTTTCATGGCAGATGGGACCTTCCACACAGCATTCCACAAAATCTTTGCAAGGTGTATCCTTGGTATGGCTACATTTTTCACAGCATGGATCGACAAACTTCTCCATTGGGCCACCTCCTACTGTTTATTCATAAATGTCGAGAATATCTTTGACCTTGTCCGGCGTTAACCGTCCATGCGGATCATCATTAATCATTATAACCGGTGCCAGCGCGCAGCACCCGATACAGGCCACTTCTTCCAGGGTGAACCTTAAATCGTCGGTGGTTTCGCCGCTTTCCACGTCTAAAATTTGTTCAATCCTCTCAGAAATTTTAGGGCTGCCCTGGATATGGCAGGCCGTACCCTTACAAACCCTGATAATGTTGCGACCACGGGGTTTCAATTTAAACTGGGCATAAAAAGTGGTAACTCCGTAAAGACGACTCAGGGGAATACGCATTCGGCGGGCTACATGCTCCATTGCCGGCCTTGGCAGGTAACCAAAATGATCCTGCACCTTCTGCAAGATTGGAATGACCATTTCCTTTTTCCCCAGGTACGGTTCAATAATCGAATCGACCTGGTCCAAATCAATGTCCTGGTTGAGCTCTGCTACAGCCTCGTTGCTCAAATTTCTTACCTCCTTATCGTTTCTTATCTAAGTCTAAAACTTAGTTTTCACCTGCTTAAGGTATTCTCGTTTTTATAGATAAATCCTGCTCATGAATAGAGATTTTGAGAAAAATAGAACATAATCATCCAACTAGACTAATAACAGGGGTGAAAAATTTACCCCATCGGCCGCAACAAAGCGGTACTGAACATTATTTCTTTCACCCTGGAATATTAGCTCTCTGCCGCCATCATGAATATGACCAAATACACATATGCTCACCTGGTAAAGTTCCAGAATTTCAGTAAAAGCACTTGGCTGACCCTGTCGGTTAAAAGGTGGAAAATGGAGAGCAACAATGATGTCAGTTAAAGACTGCCTGCGAGCACTTTCAAGGGAGAGCTGCAACCTGTGAACTTCTCTAAGGTATATTTTTTGATCTTCCTCATTATCAAATCCTTCTTCGCCCGGGCACAACCAACCCCTGGTCCCGCATATGGTCCAGTCCTCCCAGGTAAAATGATCATTTTGCAAAGCATGTAGAGACGGCGGTAACATGGAACGAACTTTGCCGATCGATGACCACCAGTAGTCATGATTACCCCGAATCAACAGCTTGGTTCCTTTTAATGCTGCCAGCCAGGCAAGGTCAGGAAGCGCTTTTTCGAGATACATAGCCCAGGAAATATCACCAGGAATAATGACCAGATCTTTTTCAGCAACCAATAGATCCCAGTTTTTTTTGATCTTCTCTGAATGATCCTCCCATTCCGGTCCAAAAATATCCATAGGCTTGTATTGACCGTAAGATAGATGCAAATCGCCAAGCGCATAAATAGCCATGTTTACTGCCCCGATACAACAAAGTATTCATTATTTAATCTCCTGCTATATTACTAAATTAAAGACTAATATGCAAAAGTTGCTTTTTTCTGCTTTTTAAAACGTTTATCATCTTAAATAAAGCTTTGCAAATATTTTAATAAAATGATATACTATCAAAACAAGTTGTTGCGCTATTCAAATAAGATGAAGGAGGATGCTGATCTATGGATAAGAACTCTCAAAGGAGGCCGCGCCGTTACCTGCGCAGCCGCATAACCCGTAAATTAATCCTGGATACGGCCCTGGATGTTTTCCTTAGCGAAGGTTACACCAAAACCACGATTGCCAAAATTAGCAAACAGGCACAGGTTGGTTACGGTACTGTATACAGCCACTTCAAGGGAAAAGATGATATTCTCAATAAAGTTGTTGATAGTATCCTGGATGAGTTTTACAACCTGCTGGAAGTTCCTTTTTCGCCAAACACTATCCATGAAGCACGCAATGCCTACTACGAACTGGTTTTAACCTCGTTTCGTCTTTCCGAAGAGCACCTTCCAATAATGAAAGTTTACCAGGAAGCGCTTGGTCAATCTGAATCGATTGCCGCCCACTGGCACA
>SKXC01000053.1 GCA_007128625.1 Syntrophomonadaceae bacterium
GCTGTTTCTCTGCTGCCGGTAAAAACAATTTCTATACCGTCCACATCTTCCCAGGCAAAGCTCTGCCCGTCAAAAACAACAATAATTCTTTCCCAGCACCAGCTCCGGTAACCGGCCAAAATAGAAACCAGCTGTTCGCGGGCACTGCCCATATCATTTTTCTTCATATCTTTTAGATCATCCCAGGCCCCGATAATATTATACCCATCAACTATAAGAACCGGGGTATCCAAGTTTACCAACCCTCTCTTTGAGCCAGGGCAGCATAAGTCAAAATTGCCGTAGCTGCTGCTACATTAAGCGACCCGGCTGCCCCCGGCATGGGAATGTTTAAAATAAGATCACAGTTTTTACGCAGCAAGAGAGATAATCCTTTGCCTTCTGAACCAATAACCAAAACCAGCGGCCGGCAATAGTCGGCACTGTAATACTCTGTGTTACCATCGGCCTCTGCGCCATAGAGCCAGAAACCTTCTTTTTTCAACAAGTCAGAAGCCCGGTTCAAATTACCAATTGCTGAAACCGGCAGGCGTTCGGCTGCTCCGGCGGCAACTTTTCGCACAGCTGCTGTAACCCCGGCAGCCCGCTTATCCGGTATAATCAAACCGTGCACCCCGGCAGCATCGGCAATGCGCATTACAGCTCCCAGATTATGCGGATCTTCCAAATGATCCAGCATGATCAAAAACGGTTGTTTTACAGAAGATTTAGCCCGGTTGATTAAGCTGCTCAGAGAACAGTAACAGAAAGGCGAAACCAGGGCAGCTACACCCTGGTGTCCGGAAATATTCCCGGCTATTTGATCGAATTCGGTTCTGGTAAGACGCTTTACAGGTACTTTTCGTTGCTGTGCCAGCAGGTTGATTTCCTTAATAACCGTCCCTTTTAGGCCTTCGGCCAAAAAAATACGAACAGGCTGGCCGTGACGTAAAGCTTCCAGAACAGGATGCCGTCCGGCAATCAACTCTTCCCTGTTTCTACCAATATTTTCTTTGCGATCTGAGTTCCCGGAATTAATCATTTTCCCATTATTATACAAACTCTTTTTTTGATTCATTTTATTCTGTCTCAGGCCCAAAAAGACGATAATTGTTTACTTAAAAGATGCCTTTTAAAATGAACAGTCTTTAGAATTATTATCAACCGAAATACTCTTTTGCCTCAGTTTACCTGTATAAGTATTTTTGTGATCAGCATTTATGAGCATTCAAAATATTTACGATGGGAAAATACTGTTCGTAGATATGCGCCCCGGAAGAATAAGCGGTAATTGAACCATCTTCAACCGGGAATTTGAGGTGGAGCAGTATATATTCTTTCAACAGCTGCAGCCCGCCCAGGTTTTCCGGAAAACCGACGAAAATATCCCAGGAACGAAAAAAAAGGGACATGTGCAGGCGGCCATCGACAACTTTAAGATCGACGACCCGCAAACAGGGGGGATCATCCAATTCTATATTTTCAGCTCCACCAATATTCAGGCAGGCCTGGTTTGTGGCTCCACCGGATTTATTCAACAAATCGATCAATCTGGGCAGCTGCGGGGCAATATGCTGACCGTAAGTATAATCTTCCTTATCTCCCCTGGTATCGGTAACCAGGTAGTCATAAAAGTAATTTTGGATTCTCTCTTCTGAAGTAGGCGCCGGAATACCGCAATTCTCAGGCAGCCAGACTGCCAGGGGCCTGGTATAAGGTTCTTCAATAAAGACAGTCAGATGATTAAGCTGCTTACGCAGCTGTCCCTCATAACTGCCCTTATTAATTCGGTAACTATAACCATAACGGGCGCAGTTCCACAGCACCATCCTCCAGGCTGCTTCGATGGTTCTTTCCCTGATATAGGCCATTTAACCAACCCCATTAAATAAAATTTCTTCTAAAATTAATTAGCCAACCGCTGATTATTTGTAACTTTTATCTTAAGCTGCTTCTATTTCCTTTTCCAACGGGTGCCATGAGGGGTATCTTCCAGAATAATGCCCCTGGACTGAAGTTCATCCCGAATTTGATCGGCAGTCGCAAAATCTTTTTCAGCCCGGGCCTGATCCCGCCGGGTAATCATTTCTGCTATTTCTTTATCCAGGGATTCAGGGACCGAAATATCTGCTATATCCAAAATGTCATTGACCTGTCGGAAAAACTGAATCACCTCATCAAGAAGCTGACTATTATAAGGGTGGGCTTCTTTCAGGTATATATTACAATTGCGGGCCAGGTCAAAAAGCACTCCTATGGCATCTGCAGTATTAAAGTCATCATCCATGGCTTCCACAAAGCGGTTTTTAGTTTCTTCCAGATCTGATCTGAGCTTTTGTTCCTGTTCACCGGAAGATTGACCGGCTTCATCAAACACAGCAAGCAGGTTGACAAGCATTTCCTGGAGCCTCAGTCTCCCGGCTCTGCTCTGTACAACCAGCTCAGCATTAAAATTTAAAGGACTGCGATAGTGTGCAGATAGAATCAAAAAACGCAGGTCTAAAGGGTTATGTTCTTCAAGAAGGTTGCGTACGGTAAGGACATTTCCCAGGGATTTTGACATCTTTTGCTCTTCGATGTTAAGGTAACCGGCATGCATCCAGTAACGGGCCAGGGGGCGTTTTTCGGCCCCCCAGGTCTGGGCTATTTCATTTTCATGATGTGGAAAAATAAGGTCTGTTCCACCGGCATGTATATCCAGAATATCATTCATGTAATGCATTGACATAGCGGAACATTCAATATGCCAGCCTGGACGCCCTTCACCCCATGGGCTCTCCCAGGCAGGCTCACCTTCTTTTTTCTGTTTCCAGAGCACGAAATCGAGCGGGCTGCGTTTCTTTTCGCCAGGTTCAACCCTTGCCCCGGCCAGAAGTTCATCCTGTTTCTGCTTGGTGAGCCGGCCGTATTCGGGAAATTTAGCGGTATCGTAGTATACATCACCTTCGCTGATATAAGCATAACCGTTCTGGAGCAGACGTTCGACTAATTCAATAATCTGGGGAATGTGTTCTGTAGCTTTTGGGTTAATATCAGCCGGGCGGACATGCAAAGCAGCCACATCCTCCTCAAAAGCTTTAATGAATCGATCGGCCAATTCACTAACCTTAATTCCCTGTTCGTTGGCCCGCTTGATCATCTTATCATCAATATCTGTATAGTTTTGAATAAATTTGACCTCATAACCACGGTACTCGAGATAACGCCTGATCACATCGAAAACAATAAATACACGGGCATTGCCGATATGAATATAATCGTAAACAGTAGGGCCACAAACATAAAAAGTAACCAGCGGAGGGGCGCCGGGCTTGAATTCTTCTTTGCTGCGGGACAGGGTGTTATATATTGTCACGGCCACTTTTGCACATGCCTCCATTTTTCAAATCCATTTCCTGACAGCGAAGCTGATCTATTTGTTTTTGCAGGTTGTTCAAAGCTTCAGCAACAGGATCGGGCATATCGGTATGATTAAGATTAATTGAAGGCACTTTTTCCCCGTTATAATAAACTATCCTACCCGGTATGCCAACAACCGTTGCATTGGACGGTACCGACTTCAGTACCACCGAACCGGCCCCAATCCTGCTGTTCTTACCAATTTCAATCGGCCCAAGCACTTTGGCCCCGGTGCCGACAACCACATTGTCACGTACAGTCGGGTGCCGCTTAGCTGATTCCTTCCCGGTCCCACCCAGTGTAACCCCCTGGTACAGGGTAACATTTGAACCTATCTCGGTAGTTTCACCGATAACCACACCCATACCATGATCAATAAAGAAAGCTTCGCCTATCCTTGCTCCCGGATGAATCTCAATACCTGTAACAAATCTGGAAAGATGAGAAATAACCCGCGGCAGTAAAACCAGACCACGCCGGAAGAAAAAGTGAGCCACCCTGTGACACAATATTGCATGAAGGCCCGGGTAACAGAGAAGGACCTCCAGAGTATTTTTTGCTGCCGGGTCTCTTTCTTTTACTGCCTTAATATCCTGTCTAATTCTTTTGAACACCAGGCACTACTCCTTTTTCAGCATAACCACAGCCTGGGCGGCTATTCCTTCTTGCCTTCCACAAATCCCCAGGCCTTCAGTTGTAGTTGCTTTTACCGATACCAGGTCCCTGGAAACTGCCAGGGCGGAAGCTATATTATCCCGCATGACCCCGATATAGGGGGCCATTAAAGGGGATTCAGCAATAATAACTGTATCAGCATTGATTACTATAAATCCTGCTATATTGAGTTTTCTCTTTATCTCTTTGAGTAAAATCAAGCTGGATATGTTATGGTAACGCTGATCGCCGGCTGGAAAATGAAAACCAATATCACCCAAACCTGCTGCTCCCAGTAAGGCATCACCAAGAGCATGAAGAAGCACATCGGCATCAGAATGCCCTTCCAGACCCAAATGGTGATCGATTTCCACCCCACCTAAAACCAGGGACCTTCCTGCCACCAGGCGATGCAAATCAAAACCAATCCCCACACGATTCATTTTACCGTTGATCCTTTCAAAAATAAAGATGCCAGGAGAAGATCGCGGGGAGAAGTTATCTTTAAATTGGTTTCTTCACCGGGTATAATGCTAACCGGTTTACCCAGGGCTTCAACCAGCGATGCATCATCACTTACCATTAAGCGTTTTTCCCTGGCATAGCTGTAAGCATCAGATATAATTTGATAACCAAATACCTGTGGAGTCTGCACCAGGCGCAGAGTATCCCTTACCGGTGTTGATACTACAAAGCCATCGCGGTCAACTACTTTAACCGTATCCTTTAGAGCAATCACCGGAACTACTGCACCACAACTCTTTGCCTCTTCCAGCAGGGCATCAAGCAGGCCGGGCGAAACCAGCGGCCTGGCTGCATCATGGATACAAACCAGGTCTGACCGGGAAGATAAAGCTAAAAGACCACATTCTACTGAATCCTGCCGGGTTGCCCCACCTTCAACAAGATTAACCCTATCCATAGAACAATACTGCTGCAGCAGGGTTTCTGCTTCTTCCCGGTCGCCCTGGGGGATAACCACCACGATTTCTTCCACACTCCGGTGCTCCAGAAAAAGATTCAAAGAGCGGGCCAGCACAGGAATACCCTCCAGGTACAGATACTGCTTACGGATGGCACTTTCCATACGCAACCCCTGGCCGGCAGCAGCTATGATCGCAGAAATATACATTGTAATAAACTAGACCTCACCAGGTTGATCTTTTTGTTTAATCAACTGACTTGATGGCTTCCTCTTTTGGCTTGGCAAAAATCATCCGTCCTGCGGCAGTTTGCAAAACACTGGTCACCAATACTTCGATGGTCCCACCGATATGACGGCGACCACCTTCAACTACAACCATGGTTCCGTCATCCAGATAAGCAACTCCCTGGCCGGATTCTTTGCCTTCCTTGATGATCTGGGCTACCATTTCTTCACCTGGAAGAACAACCGGTTTTACGGCATTGGCCAGTTCATTGATGTTAAGAACAGATACGCCCTGCAGTTCGCAAACCTTGTTCAGGTTGAAATCATTGGTAATAATCTTGCCGTTAATGGTCTTGGCCAGGCGAACCAGTTTGCTGTCTACTTCAGAGACATCATCAAAATCACCCTCGTAAATCTGAACCGGGATATTCATTTCTTTCTGGATTTTGTTCAAAACATCCAGGCCGCGCCGTCCCCGGTTACGCTTAAGTAAATCTGGGGAATCCGCAATATGACGAAGCTCTTCCAGGACAAAACCGGCAACGACAATAACCCCTTCCAGGAAACCGGTTTTACAAATGTCGACAATCCGACCATCAATAATAGCGCTGGTATCGAGAATCTTAAAAACTTCGTTTTCGCCGCCTTTGCTGCGCATACCCCGGTTAAAAAGTGTAGTCAAAAAAGTAAATTCATCCTTACGGTTGAGCAAAAACCTGACTCCGATAAAAACCAGGAATAAAGTCAAAACGGGGGAGATAAAAACCCCGACTACCGGTATGCGATAAATTGGATAACTAAGCAGCAGACCGATCAACAGGGTAATGATCAGTCCGATAACAACCAGGGCAATGTCCTGGGTAGGAACTGACTTCAGCTTTATATCAACCCAGGATAAAACACGGTTAAAAATGTTTATTAATAAAGGAGTAATCAGATATAATATAAGTCCAAACAAAATGCCACCGATGGCATAATAACCAATACTGACCGGGGTAAAATGAATCCCTTCCGGGATATGAACATAAGTGGAAACAACAGGAAGAAGGTATATAAAGACATATACCCCGATGACTATTCCCACGAGGGTTCCAACCAGTCGTAATATCTTGTGAATCACTGCATCCACCTCCTTTCCCAATATTTTAATGAACAAAAACAAAATCCGGGGAACTCTTGTAAATATTATAACTTAAAGCTTTCCCCGGAAACAAGATAATTCAGATCATTATAAAAATAACTTGGGAGTTAAACTACTTGGGAGCCTGTTCAAATATATTGTCAAGGGTACTAATTATCTCTTTCTGTTCTATACCCTGCACCAATATCAATTCACTAACCAGAATCTGGCGGGCCGTATCAAGCATTTTACCTTCACCGGTAGAAAGTCCTTTTTCCCGGTCTCTGAGCATCAGGTTGCGTACCACCTCGGCAACTTCGAATATATTGCCGCTTTTTATTTTTTCTAAATGGTTCCGGTAGCGCCGATTCCAGTTGGTCGACATTTCGGGCTGCTCGCCCTGTAAAACCACAAAAACCCGGGGAACCTCATTTTCTTCAATAACTTCGCGCAGACCCACCTGCGAAATGCTATCTGTAGGAATTAGTACTTTCATTTCACCCAGTGGAAGTTTCATAACATAGTATTTTTTTATTGCACCAAGGATTTCTTTTTCTTCTATCGCTTCGATTACTCCTGCTCCGTGCATTGGATAGACCACTCTATCTCCAACATTGAACAAAACTTCGCCCCCTTAACCACCTTAAAAACACCTAAAACTATAGTAACACAGGCCCTGTTTTGTGTCAATTAAACATATAGTTTAACATATCCCGATTTCGGATACAATAATATTTTTCACATTAATCAGCACCGGAAATCAGCACACTGATACCGTTTGTACAGGGGTCTAGTTGACATGATCATAATAATAAAAGTATAATTACGTTAACAAAGCCATCCACAGAAAAAGAGGTGACTGTAATATGAAAGACAACGAGGTTGTCGGTAACTTTCAGGATCTGGTGTCAGAAGCATTAATCCGCCACCGCAGCATCCTCGACTGCTTGTCCAAATACCAGGAGTCGACTGCCCGGGTTAATCGCAGCATAATTAAAACAGTTACTGACTGCGGTTGTATCTCGATAAATGCCAATAAAAAAGAATTTCCCGATAAAGACTCGCTTAAAGATTGTGGACAACTGATGGATTCACATGTTAAAGGAGAGTTGTGTGAGCACTGCCGTGAAATAATTGCCGAAGAAATAGGCAAACATCTTTTCTACCTGACAGCATTATGTAACACTCTTGACTTTAAGCTGGAAGACCTGTTTGGCCTGGAGCAAAACAGGATCAGCACGCTCGGTCACTTTTTGCTTTCATAAAGCCTTTCATTAAACACCGCTGATTTAAGTAAGCTTGGATGGTTTAAGGCTTATATTATGGTTTATATATTGTTCGTTTTTGGTCCTGCGCCAACTTGGGCAGGACTTTATACTGACCCATTTAGCCATAGTTTAGATCAACCCAGCAGCAGGGCCACCCCAATTGCTTCTTTGATACTATCCACCCCGA
>SKXC01000124.1 GCA_007128625.1 Syntrophomonadaceae bacterium
GGAGGTGGATGGGATCCGGAAAATATTTTACCGACCATGGATATGTGGGAAGTGTTTCCCAGGGTAGCTACCGCTACAGCAATGAAGGCGATCGAAGAAGGGTTGGCCCGGATGAGCCTGAGCCGGGAAGAATGTTATAAAAAAGCGGAAGAACTGATCAAAAAAGCCCAGGATCAGACAAAAACATCGATGGAACAGGGTTTTATTGCCGAACCGCCTGCCGGGTAAAAACCGGGTTCACAACAGGTTGACACCGGTTTGACAAGGAGGAAACAGATGAGCGAAGCAGGCAAAGAATCAATAAAAATGGTTGACATTTATATAATGGGCAAACATTATGCCGTGCCGGAAACATTGACCATTATGGATGCCATGGAATATGCGGGGTACCGCCTGACCCGTGGGTGCGGCTGCCGGGCCGGCTTTTGTGGAGCATGTGCCACGGTTTACCGCCTGGCCGGTGACTATGAATTAAAAGTTGGCCTGGCCTGCCAGACCAGGGTTGAAGAAGGAATGTACCTGGCTCAATTACCGTTTTTTCCGGGGCGCAAAGCGGATTTTGACCTGGAGGAGATCAAACCTTCAGTGGCTGATTTTGCCCGGCTTTACCCGGAAGTTTTCCGCTGCCTGGGCTGCAACTCATGCAGTAAAGTTTGTCCGCAGGATATCGATGTGATGCAGTATATCGCTTATATCCAGCGTGGTGATTTTGCAAAAGCGGCAGATCTTTCTTTTGACTGCCTGATGTGCGGATTGTGTGTTTCACGCTGTCCGGTCAATATCGTTCATTATAATGCCGCTTTAACTGCCCGACGTCTCTACAGCCGCTACATTGCTAAACCGGATCCGTTCCTGGAGCAAAGAACCAGGGCTATTGAAGAAGGGACAATGGACGCCGAAATTGATCAGCTGGTTGCAGCAGATAAAGAGAAACTGCAGAAATTATACAATAACCGGGAAATTGAAAAGTAGCTCTTGAGGGGAGAAGCATTCAATTTGGTTTATACACCGCAGTTAAGAGAGTTAATGAAGAAAGTAGAAGAGAGCAGGTCCTCCCGGGTCGGCGTGGTTTACCCGCGGATGTCTCCGGAGGAACGGCGAGAGGTATTACAAAAATTTCATCCTGATTATATTGAAGACGGTTTCCGAAATATTGAGGTAGGAATAGACAAGGGCGTTCGCATGCCAACAGAAATGGCTGATATATTTGAGTCTTACAGCCGTCTTAAACTAAATGAAATTGATCTGGCGGCAGAACCGGATTATGATGTAGATGTGCTGATAATCGGGGGTGGCGGAGCAGGGGCTTCGGCAGCTCTGGAAGCACATAAGGCCGGAGCTGATGTGCTGGTCACAACAAAACTGCGCTTCGGCGATGCCAATACCATGATGGCCCAGGGAGGAATCCAGGCTGCCGATAAAGAAAACGATACGCCTGCTATCCATTATCTTGACGTAATCGGTGGCGGCCGACTGGAAAATGTACCTGAACTGGCCAGGGCCCTGGTAATGGATGCGCCACTGGTGATCAAGTGGCTGGAAGATATGGGTGCCATGTTCGATAAAAAGGAAGACGGCACGATGATCACCGGCCATGGAGGCGGCACTTCGCGTAAACGCATGCATACAGCTCGCGATTATACCGGTGCAGAAATAATGCGCACCCTGCGTGACGAAGTTTATAACAAAAAAATTAATGTAGTTGAATTTAGCCCGGCAGTCGAGTTAATTGTCGATCAAAAGGGCCGGGCAGCCGGGGCGGTTCTTTATAACCTGGAAACGGGACAATATCTTTTTGCCCGGGCTAAAACAGTGATCATAGCCACGGGGGGATCAGGGAGACTGCACTATCGCGGATTTCCCACCAGTAATCACTACGGGGCTACTGCTGATGGACTGATTATTGGATACCGGGCCGGCGCTAAAACCATTTATGCTGATTCAATTCAGTACCACCCGACCGGCGGGGCTTATCCTCCCCAGCTGCTGGGTTTGCTGGTAACCGAAAAAACCCGCGGGTTAGGAGCGACCCCTCTTAATATTAATGGTGAACAGTTTGTTTATCACTTAGAAACCAGGGATGTAGAGTCATCGGCAATTATTCGTGAGTGCGAAGAGCGCGGGCTTGGGGTGCCCTTACCGACCGGTATTACTGCAGTCTGGCTTGATTCTCCGCTTATTGAACTGATCCACGGAGAGGGGACCATTGAACGTCAGCTTCCGGCTATGCTGCGTCAGTTTCAACGTTTTGATGTTGATATTCGGACCGAACCAATGCTTATTTACCCGACCCTGCATTACCAAAACGGCGGTTTGCTCATTGATGACAGTGCCCGCAGCAGTGTGGAAAACCTTCTCGTGGCCGGGGAAACAGCGGGTGGAATACATGGCACCAACCGGCTGATGGGCAATTCACTGCTTGATATTATAGTTTTTGGCCGTAGGGCCGGAAGAAATGCAGCCGAACAGAGTAAGGACATGAATGTTCCGGAGGGACTTAATCTTGATCACATCGAATCATACCACCGGGAATTGGAACAATCAGGGGTACCAGCAGATCGGGTTGGTCCAATGCTTCTGCCCCATTATACCCACCGCTGATTTTAAGAATATGGATGAACATGGCCGCTTCCAACCGGCGTTTTCGTTAAAATAGCTCCTTTATTGTCTCCCAGATGACATAAACACCTAAAAGGCAATCAGGCTTAAGAGGCAACATTTTACTTTACCGGGTTGCGCTGGCGATCTATAATATTGTATGCTCACATGTGAAATCAAAGAAAATGATAAAGAGCGTATTACCAAGATTTTAATAAAACTGGCCGAAAACTATCCGGAGGCTAAAACGGGCCTGGTTTATAAAGATAATTTCCAACTATTTGTGGCAACAGTTCTTTCTGCACAAACCACCGATTTGCAGGTTAATAAAATAACCGGTAAATTGTTTGCTGCAGTACCTGACATCTATACATTGTCCCGGATGAAAGCATCCGAGCTGGAACCATATATCAGAAACTGCGGCCTCTATCACCAAAAAAGCAGGTCGCTGGTGCAGGCGGCCCGAATTATTGTTAACGATTATGACGGTTCTATTCCCGACACACTCGAAGAGTTAATCAAACTGCCGGGAGTGGGTCGAAAAACTGCCAATATCATTATTAGCAGTGTTTATGGCAAGCCGGCCATAGCTGTGGATACTCATGTTTTTCGGGTATCTAAAAGACTGAATCTTGCTGATGGAAAAAATGTTGATGTGGTTGAAAAACAGCTAAAAAAAGTAGTCCCGGTAGAAGAATGGGTTAATACGCATCACAGGCTTATTGCTCACGGACGGAAAATTTGCTTTGCCCGAAATCCGTTGTGCAGTGATTGCTTTTTGAAATGCCTCTGCATATATTCCAGTGAAAGGAGCTAAAATTGATGGCTATAAAAAAACTGAGCAGTAAAGAACTCAGACTGATTTGTGAAATGGAGGATATAGGTTTTGAAACAACTGCTGATGTCCCTCCACTTGAAGGAATGATCGGACAGGAAAGGGCGGTTAAAGCTACCGAGTTTGGTTTACGGATTAAACGCGCCGGCTACAATATATTCATGACCGGACTGACCGGAACCGGAAAATCCAGCTATGCCCAGTCGATCGTGCAAAAAATATCGGCTGATGAACCTGTTCCCGATGACTGGGTGTACGTTTATAATTTTGAACATCCTGAAGAACCGATTACCTTTAATCTTCCTGCCGGCAAAGGCGCAGAATTTAGACATAAGGTAGCAGAACTCCTGGAAGATATAAAGCAAAATATTCCCAAGGCATTTGATGGTGAAGACTATGAACGACAAAAATCAGTCCATGTCAAAGATTTTCAGGAAGCCAGAGCAGCACTTTTAGATGAATTAAACAAAGCAGCACAGGAAAAGGGTTTTGCTTTAAAAAGAACCAGTTCAGGCTTTGTTACTATCCCCCTGCAGGATGGAGAACAGATTGGCGAAGATGAATATGCCAAACTGGATCAGGAAAAAAAAGACGAACTGGAAAAAAAATCAACCGAAGTCCAGATCAAGGCCATGGAAATAATGCGCAAGGTGCAAAAACTGGAAAAAGAACTGAAAGAAAAACTGAAAGAGCTGGACCAGGAAGTCGGACTATCGGCCATCGGACATCTTTTCAGCGAATTGATGGAAGAATACGACCAGTATCCCGAGGTTAAAAAATACTTACAATCCTTTCAGGAAGATATTTTATCCAACCTTTCCGATTTCAGGAGTGATGAGGAAGACCAGCAGAACCCGATGTTTTGGCTGCAGCAGCAGGGTCAGGATCGCTCCGATCGCCGCTATACAGTTAATCTGCTGGTGGATAATCGTGATACTGAAGGCGCGCCAATGGTTTATGAAACCAACCCTTCCTACTATAATCTGCTCGGAAGGGTTGAATATGAAAATCGCTTTGGAACAGTTACTACAGATTTTTCAATGATCAAAGCCGGCGCTTTGCACCAGGCTAACGGTGGTTACCTGGTTTTGCAGGCCAGGGATGTTTTAACTTCCATCCAGTCCTGGGAAGTGCTGAAAAGAGTATTAAGAACCAAAGAGATTCGGATCGAAAACTTAAGCGAACATTTCGGCCTTGTGGCCATGTCTACCCTGCGTCCCCAGCCAATCCCCCTTAATATAAAAGTATTGATGATCGGCAGTCCTTTTATATACCACCTGCTTTATCATTATGATGAAGATTTTCGGAAATTGTTTAAAATAAAATCAGACTTTGATGTTGAAATGGAACGCCAGGATAATAACGTAACTAAGATGGCCAGTTTTATTTCTTACCACTGTAATAAACAGCACCTACGCCACTTTGATCGTGCTGCAGTGGCTGAAATTGTTGAATACAGCACCCGCCTGGCCGAGAATCAGGACAAATTGAGCACCCGCTTTAACGAGATAGTCGATTTACTGTTTGAGGCAGATGCCTGGGCTGAATTTGAAGGGGCAGACCTGGTTGAAAGAAAACATGTTGAAAAGGCCATGGAAGAAATGGTTTATCGTTCTAACAAGTATGAGCAAAAAATAGTCGAATTGATCAAAGAAAAAGAGATTTTAATCGATCTGGAGGGCGATAAAATAGGCCAGGTTAATGCGCTTTCGGTTTTAGACCAGGGTGATTACCGGTTTGGCCGTCCATCACGGATCACCGCTTCCACTTACCTCGGACGAAAAGGAATTATCAATATTGAACGGGAAAGTGAATTAAGTGGAAATATCCATAACAAGGGAGTCTTAATCCTGAGCGGTTACCTTGGATCACGATATGGAACCCTGGTTCCGCTTAATTTGACAGCCAGCCTGTGCTTTGAACAATCATACGGTGGAGTTGAAGGAGACAGTGCTTCTGCTGCTGAGCTTTTTACCCTTCTTTCCAGCCTGGCCGGCGTTCCTTTAAAACAGGATCTGGCCATAACCGGTTCGATTAACCAGAAAGGCGAGATACAGCCTGTAGGGGGAATAAGCGCCAAGGTTGAAGGGTTTTTCATGGCCTGTAAAACGGTAGGTTTAACGGGCAAACAGGGCGTAATTATCCCGGAAAAAAACCGCAAATCTTTAATGCTTAAAAAAGAAGTAGTTGAAGCAGTTGAAAACAACAATTTTAATATATATACAATCACTACTGCAGATGAAGGACTGGAACTGTTAACCGGTATAAAAGCAGGTGAATTGAGTGAAGACGGTACTTTCAGCGAGGGCAGTTTTAATGAGAAAGTTTTACAAAAGCTCAAGGAATTTAATGAAATATTAAGCAGAGAAAAAGGATCTTCCGGTATAAATTCTACTGATCCGAATTCAAACTAGGAGAAAAAGAACAAATTCAAATGCATCTTGTTTTGGTAGAACCGGAAATACCACAGAATACGGGTAATGTAGCCCGAACCTGTGTTATGACCGGGACAAAATTGCATCTGGTTGAACCGCTGGGATTTTCCTTATCTGAAAAAGAGGTACGGCGTTCAGGCCTTGATTACTGGCAGTATTTAGACCTGGAAGTGCATAGTGATTTAAGCGAACTGATCAGGGCCAATCACAGCGCACGTTTTATCTATTTTACTACCCGGTCCGATCACTATTACCACCGGTTTACATACCGATGGGACGATTTCCTGGTTTTTGGCAGTGAAACGAAAGGACTTGATCGGAAGATAATAAGTAAAGCAGAGAATGTTTTACGCATTCCCATGCTCGATCAGATTCCTCGTTCATTAAACCTGGGCAATGCTGCCGCCCTGGTTTTATATGAAGCTTTAAGGCAGCAGGGGTTTCCGGGAATGAGCTAGCTTTTTCTCATATGGCCGGTTACTTGTTCATTTTTTCGTTTGTCAAGATAATAATGCAGTATAAGCACTTTTAGGGTAGCAGCAATCGGTATGGCAAGCACAATACCCATAAGGCCCATTAACTGGCCGCCGATCAGGACGGCTACAATCACTGTTAAGGGACTTAAATCAGTTGCTTTGCCCAGGAAAAATGGGGTAAAGACGAAGGCATCGAGAACCTGAACAACAATGTAGAGCAAAAGGACCAGGATAATGTTCGGTGTGTCGGGCATGATGCTAAGCAAAACAGCAGGTATGGCGGCCGCAACCGGTCCGATATATAGAATTATATTTAAAAGACCGGCCATAATACCCAGCATTAAGGCAAAAGGCATACCAAGCAGGGTTAACCCCACCCAGATAAAGAGGCCAACAAAAAGGCATTTAAGCAGTGTGCCGCGAATATAGGCACCAACCTTTTGATCAATAGTGTTTAAAATGTGTTTAATGTTTTCTTTATAAATCTGGGGGAACATCAGTGTAAGGTTTTGCCGGACTTTTCCGAGATCCTGAACCAGGTAAAAAACGACAAAGACCAGGGCTATGACTACCCATATTCGTGTGAACAGGCCCATAGACAAAGCAGTTATATAGCGCAGTAAATATTGAACATTACCGGGAGCCTGCCTGATAAACTGGTCGGTATATTCGACAAAGATTTCTGTTAGGTTTAAGTTGAACCTTTGATCAAGCTCTTCAAGTTGGCTGATTAGATGAGGAATATCCCGGATAATTTCTGTACTTAAAAATACGATCATTTCTCTCATTTCCACGATCAATCCCGGTATCAACAAATAAAACAAGAAAAAAATGGCAACAAGCATGATTATCAAAGTTAAAACTGCTGCAAGGATAGGCCTGATCTTTATACTGATCAGGAAATTAACCAGGGGATTGATGAAGTAGACAATGAAGATGGCAATTACAATAATGGAAATAACCGGGGCCAGTTTTACAAGCAGCCAGATTATGATAAACATGGCAGTAGCAATGAACACTATCTTTAGAGCCAGGCGGGTTTCCCGATCCTTTAACAAGTCACGACTCCTTTTACTATAATAGGGCAAAGGCTGCCTGAATATGCCTGAAAAGCTTTTAATTATTATACAGCTATTGTACCATAAAGGTCTTTATAAAAAAAGTATAATGGGGTAAAGGAACTATCCTTTGATAAGTAGAAAGATACTGTATTAACATGCTAAGTTGATGCTTTGATACCATTGATTTTAGTTGGGGAGGGTGTAAGCATGGCCAATTTTGTTCACCTGCACTGCCACAGTGAATATAGCTTGCTTGATGGCGCAGCCCGAATAAATGATATTATTAGCCGTGCCACCGAGCTTGGCATGCCTGCGGTAGCGATAAC
>SKXC01000005.1 GCA_007128625.1 Syntrophomonadaceae bacterium
GAAAAATACTGAGCGATCCCGGGGTCTATACCGATTTACCGCTTAGAGACGAACTGTCCTATCAAGCAACTGAAGGTTTCATATTTTACGCGGCTACTTACAGCAAGCAGGAGGGAACAACAGATTTTGAAAACCTTCCACCGGTAATCGATTTTGAACCCCGAACAGAAAGCGGGTTTTCAGATAATATTTCTCCCTACCTGTGGACTGGATGGGAGGAACCGCGCTACCGGTTCCGACTAAAAGAGAGTTACGATATGATCAGCGAGTTTTTTAGTAAAGATGACTGGTAAAATAGATTTAGTTACAGGTTTTAATTAATTTATTGTTACTCAGACCTGGGGCAGCAAGCCCGGGTAATTTAAAGCTATTGAGGGGATTATAGCGATGCGGCGCAGACATGTTTTAGCCATCATGATCCTGGTCATTGCGGGATATATTTTCACCTGGCATCTTTTGCCGGCCAGGGAAATTAACCTGCTCGTGGTTGATAAGACAGTCCCCGAGCCGGATTACCGTGAACACCGGGCAATATTCTGGATTGCCGAACACCGCCGCTTTACCACTGCTGATGGCCGGTTTTACCGGGCAGACCGGGATTACCTGGGCTACCATCCTGAAACAGAAACGAAGCAGACTCTTTCCGGTGCCGATCTGCTTGATGTCGATTTCCTCTACCTCGCCGACAGCTATGGTATCTACGATTACGAAGAGGGGTTGGAAGTTTACGAAGAAAAACTTCCTCACGAACTGCAGGATATTGAGCTCATCTACGGGGGTTTCAGCCTGGCCGAGGCTAAAACGGTAAAAGACTTTAGCAGGCAAGAAAATCATATCCTAATCGGTGAACACAATATTTTCGGCTATCCCACCTATCTTGATCCGGAAGCGGCCGAGATTTTGCAGGAACTCTTTGCCGTAAAATACAGCGGTTGGCTGGCCCGCTATTATGCCGACCTTGATGAAACAGCCTTTTGGATGAAAGAGCTCTACACCCGGATCTACGGCCGGGAATGGGACCTGGAGGGAAGAGGGATGGTCTTCGTGCGGGAAGATGTAACCGGCCTGGGCTGGTATACCGACCTGGTCATCGTCGAGGAGGAGCGGTTTAATGCTCCCTGGCCGGTTGTAAAAAACAGCGAACACGAACTGCTTGCGGGGTCCTCGAAGGAAGTGCCTTACCTTTACTGGGTGGAACTGCTGGAAGTTGATGAAGCTAACGAGCATGCAGAAATTCTGGCCTACTACGAAATTCCTGTCTGCGAGGAGGCCCGGGATGCTTTGCGAGCCAGGGGTTTAGCAGACCGTTTTCCGGCTGTAATAAAGCATGCCCCGCCTGGTGAGGCTATAAGAGTCTACTTTGCCGGTGATTTTGCCGACCAGCTTCCTGCTCTTCTGCCGGCCAGGTTATTTGGCAGTGCTGCTATACAGCGTTTTTTATCTTATATACCCGGTCTGCCCGTGGAGTATCGCTTTTACTTCCAGTGGTATGAACCGGTTCTGAAAAATATTCTGAAGGCCGGAACAAATTAAGGAGAGCTCATGAGCGATAACGAGATGAACCACCGGCAAAATTCTGCTCAAAAGGAAAAGCAATTTAAGATTCCTGAAGGGGCTTCAGTTTTGACCGAGATCTTAGACCAGGTCAGCGATGGTATTTATATTACCGACCCGGAGCGGAACATAGTATTCTGGAACCGGGCCGCTGAAATAATTACCGGGTACAGGCAGGAAGAAGTTCTGGGTAAACGCTGCGCCGATGATGTGCTGGAACACACCGACCAGGCGGGTAATAAATTATGCAGCACGGAACTTTGTCCCCTTTACAAAGCAATGAAAACGGGAAAGCCGACGGCAGCTCCCCTGATTGTAAAGGCCCTGCATAAAGAGGGCGGACGGGTGGTTGTCGAGGTCAGTATCACTCCCCTGCGCAGTCCTGCCGGCGATCTGATCGGGGGAATAGAGATTTTTCGCGATATCAGCGCAAAAGTAGAGCTGGAAGAACAAAAAGCCCGCTTTTTTAGTTCGCTAAGCCATGAATTAAAGACTCCCCTTGCCAACATGCAGGGATACTTAGATCTTCTGCTGGCCGGTGATGCCGGAGATCTAAACGAAACACAGGAGGAATTCTTAACTACCATTTATAACGAAGAACAAAAGCTGGCCGGATATATCGAAGAGCTGCTTGACATGGGCCGTTTTGAAGGAACCGATTACTCGTACCAGCGAAATATCCTGGACTTTTCCCCGCTCCTGGAAGGCCTGGCCCGCAGTTTCAGTGCCGAAGCCGGGAAAAAAACTTTATCCTTCAGCCATAAGATCACTCCCGGACTGGCCCTCTTCGGGGACAGGGAACGCCTCAGCCAGGCTTTCGGCAACCTGATCGGTAACGCAATCAAGTATACGGAAAAAGGTACTGTCAGCCTGGAGGCAGAGTTTAACCGGGATAGCGACGAGATCATAGTTTCGATCAGCGACAGCGGGATTGGTATTCCGGAAAGTGAACAAAAATCAATATTTGAGATGTTTTACCGGGTAGAAAATCCAGGAACCCGCAGCAAAGGCGGCACCGGGGTGGGTCTTTATATCGTGGAAAGAGTTATCAGGCGCCACGACGGGCGGCTCACTTTGAAAAGTGTTCCCGGTGAGGGAAGCATATTTACGGTATACCTGCCCGGGTTTATAAAAAATAATGACCATTAGCTTGATCAGGTTTAATCCGGAAAGAAACACTGTAATGGTGTAATAACCATGGGGAGATGACAAAAACAGTGGCAGACCCGCAGCAAATACTGGTGGCAGAAGATGACCCGGGTTTAAACCGGCTGATCTCTTTTAAACTCGAAAAAGAGGGTTTCAAGGCAATTTCAGCCTTTGATGGCAAGAAAGCCCTGAAGACCGCCCTGGAAGAAAACATTTCTGCTATCGTCCTCGATATCATGATGCCTTTTTTGGACGGCATCCAGGTTTTAAAAAAGGTCCGGGCCGCCAAGCCGCACCTGCCGGTGATTATCCTATCAGTTAAGAGCAGGGAAGCAGATCTGCATCAAGCCCTTGAGCTCGGTGCCAGCGACTACATGACCAAGCCTTTTCAACCCGAAAAACTGGTTGAACGGCTGAAACAGGTTATGGAGGATAATTAAATGTTAGATCCTTATCTTCAGGCCCTGATCAATATCATCGTTATCATTGGCATTATTATTATCGTGCTCCTGACAGCCCTGATCCTGATCCGTCTTCTAACTTCCCTGAATAAGAAAAATTACATCCTTAAAGCCGGGGAGTGGGAAGAAATTTACCTTAGTTATCTGCAAGGCGAGCTGGATCTTAATAAAGCGGCCGAGCTAATCAAAACAGAAAAGCGCTACCACTGGCTGTGGCATTTCTTTGCCCCGTACCTGGAAGTGCTTGACGGCAGCGATTTTGATAAAACCAAGGCCCTGTGCCGGGAAATCGGCCTGATCGACTATTACAAGAAAAAACTGCGCCGCGGCGGGAAGAAGAACAAAGCTATCGCGGCAAGGGTACTCGGCGTCCTGCGCTGCCGGGAATCAACTCAGGGAATGTTAAACTTACTGCAGAGTAAAGACCAAAACCTGGTCCAGGCAGCCGCCTATGGACTGGCCAAAGCGGGAGAAACTGACACATTTTATCCGGTACTTCAGGCTTTGCTGAGTAATACTTTTTTTACTTATGAAGGAACAACTGAAATACTGGCCGCGTTTGGTGAAAATATCTGCCCGGTGGCAGCGCAATTTTTACAAGAAGAAACTGAGCAGCAGCCTGCCGGGAATCAAGATCAAAATATTCGCAGCCCCAAAAAGGTTCATGCCAAAAATATGGTTGATCCTTCTGTCTACCGATCAGTTATGATCGATTTGCTCGGGTATTTTAAATACCGCGAAGCGCTCCCTGTTTTGCAAAAAATACTTGAAAATACTGATGAGGAAACCACCGTGCACATTCTTAAGGCCTTTTTAAGTATGGGCCAAACCCCTGCTAACTTTAACATAGAACCCTACCTGGAGCACCACTACTGGGTGGTCCGTAATTTCAGCGCCCGGGTCTGGCAGCTGACCGGTGACCGGCAGGCCCTGCCAATCCTGGAAAGGATGCTTTCAGATCGGAACTGGTGGGTGCGTTTTCATGCCGCAGAAGCCCTGCGCAGCGCCGGCAGAACAGGGCTGGTAATCCTAAAACAAAAAACACAGGGGCCTGATCCAAATGCCGCTGCCATCAGCAGCTATGCCTTAAGCCGTAGCGAGGTGCAGCCACAGCTATGAGCACCTGGGCCATTGTCCTCATTTTCTATAATGTTTTCGTGATTTTTTATTTCATCGGTATTAACGGGATTTATTTGCTGCTGGTGCTGATCTCCTGGAGGGGGCTGCGCGATCAGCGCAGCATTGATAGGGTTACCGACAGCTACCATTCTTTTCGCTCCGAGTTTTACAAGCCCCTGTCTGTAATTATTCCTGCCTATAACGAGGAGGCAACTATCGCAGAAACCGCCTACTCGGCCCTGGCCCTGCGCTACCCGGAATTTGAAATAATTGTTGTCAACGATGGTTCCCGGGATCAAACTTTGGAAGTGCTGAAAGAAAAGTTCAACCTGGATAAGTACAGCCGCGACTATAGCATTGATATTCCCTGTGGCATCATCCACGGCACTTACAGATCTAAAGATTACCCCAACCTGGTGGTGGTGGACAAGGAAAACGGGGGCAAGTCCGACGCTTTGAATGCCGGGATAAATGTTTCCCAGTTCCCGCTGTTCTGCAACATTGATTCCGACTCCCTGATTGATCCCGATTCCCTGCTCAAGGTAGTCGATCTTTTTGCCAAGGACTGGCGCACCATTGCCGCCGGGGGCACAATCAGGGCCGCCAACGACTGCCGCATAGAAGACGGCAAGGTGACTGAAGTAAAACTGTCGCCAAAATTCTGGGTCCGTTTTCAAATCGTTGAATACATGCGTGCCTTTTTGTTCGGACGGGCCGGCTGGTCGGCCATCGGGGGACTGATGATCCTTTCCGGCGCTTTCAGCATTTACAGGCGTAAAGCGGTAGTAAAAGCAGGCGGCTACCGCCTCGATACGGTTGGAGAAGATATGGAACTGGTCCTGCGCGTCCAGCGGGTCATGAAAAAACTGAATCGCGAATACCGGGTGGTATTCCTTCCCGACCCGGTTTGCTGGACCCAGGTACCCGAATCTTACCGCGGCCTGCAAACCCAGCGGCGCCGCTGGCAGAGGGGCCTGGCAGAAAGCCTGTTCGGCAATTTTGAAATCTTTTTAAACCCGCAGTACGGCTCGACAGGCATGATCAGCTATCCCTTTTTTATCTTTTATGAATTTCTGGGGCCGGTAATTGAAATTACCGGCTACCTGGTTTTTCTGTTTTCGGTCCTATCGGGCCTTCTCAACCCGCCTTTTGTGATCCTCTTTCTCACAGCTGCCGTCCTGCTCGGGATTTTGCTCTCCACTTCGGCTCTGCTGATGGAAGAAATCTATTACCGGCGCTACGGCCGGCTGCGTGAAGTTTTGATCCTGTTTGTTTTTGCGGTTGCAGAAAACTTCTTTTACCGGCAGCTGCATGCCTGGTGGCGTTTCCGGGGAATAATCGACTTAATCTTCAAGAAGCGCACCTGGGGAACCCTGGAAAGGCAGAGCTTCACTGAAACCGCAAAGCCGCCGGTTAAAAATACCGGTTAATGATTACATAATTTTTGGCTCTGCCGCAGCGGAGACTGATTGGGTGCTTTAGGGTCAGTATTGACAGGGAGTAATTTTAGATGAAAAAAAACTATTTGCCGGCTGTTATAGCCCTGATTGCAGTTATGGCCTTAAGTGTTCCGGCCTTTTTTTGTTCCGGTTGTCAGCTTAATGAAAAAGCTGAGGAAACAGATGCCGGCTGGAAAGAGGGAGTAGATTTAATAATTGATGATCCGGGGGTTTTCATCAACGACTTCTATGTTTCCGGCGGGGAATTTTTCTCCGGTGATAAAGTCACTTCAAAGCTGGCAATGATCAATGAATCAGGTCATGATTTCACCTTCTGGATTGGCTGCAGCATCCAGGATCCAATGGGCAGCTGGTATGACCTTCCGGCACATAGTCTTACCCTTGAAGCAAAAGAAAAAGGAACGGTTAATTTTTCATGGCCGGTCCCGGAAAAGGATACTCAATTAATCAGCGGTCCGTATCTAATTACAATTGCTGTATGGTCGGAAAAACCCGGTGAAGAAAATGCGGAGAGGATGGCCACTGTTCAAAAGAAAGGGGCCTTCCATGTGCTCAAGAGCTATGAAGACTTTTCTTATTTAGATGAAGACTTATGGAAAAAAAGCAGCCATCCCCTTGGCTTGAGCCTGCTGGAGCCGGACAATGTAAAGGTTGAAAATGAGATGCTTAAAATAACCATGCCGGCCAACACCCTTAACGGAGGACAGCTTGAAAGCAGGGAGTACGACCATCTTTACGGTTCTTACCGGGTTAGCATGAAATTGCCCGACGCCCCGTCTTCAATTACCGGGTTTTTTCTATACCGCGCTCCCGACTATTATCATGAAGTGGACATAGAAGTAGTTAATGACCCCTCGGGTAAAGTGTGGTTTACAACTTACGCCGAAGGCAAGGTTACCAACAGTTACGAAACCTATCTTGGTTTTGATCCGACAGAAGATTATCACGAATACCGGTTTGATTTATACCCGGACCAGGTAAGTTTTTATATCAATGGCCTGCTGTTTAAATCTTTTAATGGTGGGTTAACCGATAAACCGATGAAGTTAATGATCAACTCCTGGTTTCCGGACTGGCTGGATGGCCTAAAACCGGAAACTGACGCTGTTACCCGGGTAGAATGGATTAAATACTAAAGCGCAAAAGGTTTAGTAAAACGGTTTTTCAGGCCTTCAATTACAGCCCTGGGTATACTTTTTGCGCCAGCATACTCTTCACCGGACAAAAAGAGCTTTTCCACTCTCAGTTCCAGCAAATCGCCCGGATCCATCTGCAGGGGGTTTTGACTGAGGATAACCATGTCAGCGCTCTTACCCGGCTCAAGACTGCCCCGTTCATCCTCATCAAATGATGTGTGAGCAATGTTGTAGGTATACATACTCAGGGCATCGGTGATATTGGCCGAATACCCCGGAAAGAAGTGATTACAGGCCCCGAATAATCCCAGGATGGGATCAGGTACTTCTACCGGGCCATCTGAACCGCCACTAATATTTATACCCATGGCCATCATTTTTTTAAGCGGCCAGATCATGTTAACCCTTTCACCGAGCAATCTTTCGAGATGGCTTGCAGGCTCCAGGGGGGAATCAATTAAACCGGGTTGAAGGGTGATGCCGATGCCCAGTTCCGCAATTTTTTCCAGGGTTTCTTCCGGGATCAAGGGAGCATGGATTAGTGTATGACGATGGTCTTCTCGGGGAAAATCTTCAAGAGCTGCTTCGATAGCCTCTACTGCCTGAACTACGGCAGCATCGCCCACACAATGAAGCTGAACCTGTAAACCGGCCCGGTTGGCCTTTTTTACAAAATCGGTGACATGTTCATCATGGTAAAAAAGGATACCCAGGTTCTGTTCGTTGTCTGAATAAGGTTCAATCAAAGCAGCATCTTTTGACCCGAAAGTCCCGTCTAGGGCGCATTCAAAACAACCGCCAATGCGGGGCAGTCTGCGCTTAATAACTTTATCAATTTCCATTGTCTGTAAA
>SKXC01000135.1 GCA_007128625.1 Syntrophomonadaceae bacterium
ATATACCCCGGGATAAAGCTTCACTGCTGGCTGCTGCTCTAGAAGAAAGTCATCCTGACCTTGAAGTTGAACTGCAATATGGGGGCCAGCCAATCTATTATTATATCTTTTCAGTAGAATAAGCTTTTCTCTTTAATATTAAAGTTAAAAACCATATACTTCAAAGATATTTTCTTCAAGCATGAAGCTGTTAATCCTTTCTATTATTAATCCACGCTAAACTAAAGATTAGATCTGCCGAATTCCCGATCAATCAAATATAAGTATTTACTTTGCAGACTTGTTAATATATTATTTGAATATAAATGATTAACAGCTGTTCAAATAATTTACGTTTAAAAAACGGGGGGTTTCATCTTATGACTACCAGGCCGGAAAAAAAGCCGGATAAAAATCATTTTTCATCAGGGCCATGCGCCAAGCGCCCCGGGTACAACCTGGAAGCATTACAAAATTCACCTCTCGGTCGTTCACACCGCAGCAGCATTGGAAAAGCCCGCCTTAAAGAAGCGATTGACAAAACAAAAGATATCCTAAACCTTCCTCAAGACTACCTTGTCGGTATAGTTCCTGCTTCGGACACAGGGGCATTTGAAATGGCCATGTGGAACCTGCTGGGCAAAAAGGCGGTAGAGGTGGTATTCTTTGAGGCCTTCGGAAAAACCTGGGCTGATGATATTAAAAAAGAACTAAAACTGGAAAATATTACTTACCACCAGGCTGACTATGGTTTTCTGCCCGATCTGTCAAAAATAAATTTTAAGCATGATCTTGTTTTTACCTGGAATGGCACAACCAGCGGGGTAAAAGTACCCGACGGTGATTTTATCCCTGCTGATCGAGAGGGATTAACTCTTTGTGATGCTACCTCAGCCGTTTTTGCCATGGAAATGCCCTGGAACAAACTGGATGCAGTTACCTTTTCCTGGCAAAAAGTACTGGGTGGTGAAGCCGCACATGGCATGCTTATTTTATCTCCCCGTGCTGTCGAACGGCTGGAAAGCTATTCCCCGCCATGGCCCCTGCCAAAAATATTTCGGCTGAAAAAAGGTGACAAATTAAACCAGGAGATCTTTGAAGGCTCAACCATCAATACCCCCTCAATGCTCTGCACTGAAGACTATCTTGATGCTCTGCGATGGGCAGAAAATATTGGTGGTCTGGAGCAGCTGATCAAGCGCAGTAAGAATAACCTTGAAGTAATTGAAACTTTTGTGGCAGAACACGACTGGATTGACTTTCTCGCTGCAGAGCCGGCCATTAGATCCAATACCAGTGTCTGTCTGACTGTCGAGTTGGAGCCGGACCAAATCAAGCAGTTAATTAAACTTCTTGAAAAAGAAGAAATAGCCAACGATATCGCTTCCTACCGGGATGCTCCATCCGGTTTACGTTTTTGGTGCGGCGCGACAGTGGAAAAAGAAGATCTACAAGCAGCAATGCAGTGGTTAGAATACGCTTATCATCAAATAAAGAGCTAAAACTACAAAAAATATCTAAATCAGAACATCAGGCTGCATATATTCGGCTTAGCCGTCAATTTTTTTGATCAACAGTTCGTTAACCAGCTGGGGGTTAGCCTTGCCCCCGGTGGCTTTCATTACCTGGCCAACCAGGAAGCCAAGGGCCCTGGTTTTGCCTCCGCGATAACTTTCAATGCTGTCCGGATTATCTTTTATCACCTGGTTGACAATTGCCTCCAGCTCGGAATGATCTGAAATCTGTACTAAATTTTCCTCTTCTACCACCTGACGAGGTGATTTGCCGCTTAAAAAGGCCTTTTCCAAAACTTCCTTGGCAATTTTGCCGTTGATCAGATCGTCATCGATCATTTTTAGTAATTCTGCCATGTCCTCAGGTTGAAATGGACACTGTCCTGCATCAAGGCCGGCATTATTCAAATGAGCACAAATTTCTCCCATTACCCAGTTACTTACCTCCTTGGGATTATTGTATAGTTTGAGGCATGATTCAAAGTAATCGGCCAGACTGCGGGAAGCTGTCAACACCCCGGCATCATATTCCGGTAACTTGTAATCATTAATAAAACGCTGGGCCCTGGCTTCGGCCATTTCCGGCAGAGCTTCCCTTGCTTTTTCCACTTCTTCTGCTTTAAGCTTGATTGGAGCCAGTTCGGGATCGGCAAAACAGCGATAATCCTGGGCTTCAAGCTTGCCGCGCATCACGATGGTCTCCTGAGTGTTTTCATCCCAGCGCAGGGTCTGGGTAATTACATTATCACCTCGTTCTAAAGTTGCGGCCTGGCGCTTTATTTCATGTTCCAGGGATTTTTCCACTGCCCGGAACGAATTCATGTTTTTAAGCTCGGTTTTGGTGCCATATGGTTGGCTGCCCGAAAGCCGCAGGGAAACATTAGCATCACAGCGTAAACTGCCTTCTTCCATCTTGCAATCAGAAACCCGGGTATACTGCATAACACTTTTTAGTTTTTCAAGATAGCGGCGGGCTTCCAGGGGTGAACGTAAATCGGGGCCGGTGACTATTTCAATCAAAGGCACCCCGGCACGGTTGTAATCGACCATTGAAGTGCTCCCCGAAGCACCACTGCCTGGAGCATGGATAAGTTTACCGGCATCTTCCTCCATGTGCACCCGTTCAATAACTACTTTATTATTTTCTCCCCTGTCATCTTTGATCATGAGGTGCCCGTTGCTACCCAGGGGTACAAAATACTGTGAGATCTGGTACCCTTTAGGCATATCCGGGTAAAAGTAGTTTTTACGATCAAAATAGCTGTAGAGGGCAACCTCACAATTTAGTGCCACCGCTGCGATAAGCGCCTGCTGCAGCGCTTCACTGCTCATCTGCGGCAGAGTGCCGGGAAAACCCAGGCAAATCGGGCAGGTATTAACATTCGGCTCCGGGACAAAGCTGTTGGGACAAGAACAAAACAATTTACATCTGGTAAGCAGCTCTACATGAACTTCCAGGCCGATCACAACTTCATACTTCATAACAATCTTCCTTTCTTAAAATCACTCGAGATCGCTGAGACATGTGACCTGTCCCTTTTCCCAATATTAATTCTTGTGCTCAGAGGCAGATCCTACGTTAAGCAGGGTTTTTTCGCTAAACGGAGGACCAACCAGCTGCATCCCGACAGGATGCTGCTCAATCTGCCCGGCGGGAATAGTTAAAGCAGGCAGACCGGACAGGCTTACCGGGGCACAGAAAAGATCATCAGACCACTGATCCAGGAAACTGCTTTGCCCCTGCAGCGGGCGGGGCAGGTTTTTACTGGTGGGGAGCATCAATAGATCGCAGTCCTTTAGAGCTCCTTCAAACTCCCACCGGACCATCTGCCATATTTTCGAGGCCTGACGGTAATAACGACCGTAGTTACCCTTGCCCAGTAAAAATGTGCCAAAAATACTGCGGCGTCGTGCTTCTTGACCCAGGATTTCAGCCCGGGATTGGAAGTACATATTATGCAGGTTGTCCGCTGCCCCGGTTTTACCAAAACGGATCCCATCAAAGCGGGCGTGACTGGAAGAAGCCTCGGCCAGGGCAATAACATAGTAGGCCTGCAGGCCTTCACGGAGCAAGCCCAGTTCAATTTCTTTGATCTTGTAACCGTGCCCGGCAAACTCATCCCGGGCCTGCTCAAATACTTCTCTTAATTCAGGCTCCAAAAAATCAAACACCGTTACAGGATAGCCGATAGTGATATCTTCTGAACCCGGTGCTTTGATATTTTCCTGGATCCCGTCCCGGCAAACTGCCGTGGCGGCATCCCGCTCATCAAAACCCGAAATAATATCCAAAACACCGGAAATGTTTTCACAGGAAAAAGCAGTGACGCCCACCCGGGCAAAAGAACTGCAGTGAGCATTTAAACCGTACCGGGAAACCCGCCCCGTGGTTGGGCGCAGGCCCGCCACCCCGCAGTGCGACGCCCCCTGGCGCAGGGCTCCCCCGCTGTCACTTTCCACGGCGAGCATACAGATCCCGGTGGCAACCGCCGCAGCACCGGCGCTCCCTGCTGTCCTTTCGGCCTGCCAGGGATTGGCTGTAGCCCCCCTGGGAGAAGACAGGGTTGTCGAACCCTGGCCCATGTCGTCCAGGTTGGTTTTACCGATTACCACGGCCCCGGCATCCATTAGCCTTTCAACTGCCGTTGCCGTAACCGGTGAAATAAATTCACTGAAGGCGGAGGAACCAAGGCTGGTCGGCAAAACACCGTAACATAAGTCGTCTTTAACTACTACCGGTATCCCGGCCAGGGGCAGCTTTTTACCCTGCTTTATTTTCTGATCAACAGCCCTGGCCTGCTCGGATGCATCAACTCCGGCTACAGCAGTAAATATGTTCAGTCCTTCGTTCAGCACACCGCAGTTTTTGAGGGTTATATCAATCAACTGGTGTGCGGTTATCTCACCTTGCAGCACTGCTTCAGCAACCCGGTGGACAGTCGTTTTTCGCAATTCCAATTTAAATCTCCCCTTCGCAAGCCTGTTCGCTTATTCCATGATTTTCGGGACCAGGTAAAAGCCACCGGCAAAGCTGGGTGCGGCTTCCTGTATTTCAGCCGGGTCGCTCTGCCGGGGGCTGTCTTCCCGCAGCACATTGACCGCGTCGTGGCTGAATAAAAGCCCTTCCTGATCACCGGTATCAACTCCAAGCATCGGCTCGAGCCAGTCCAAAAATTGATCCAGTTCTATGTGCAGCTGATTCCGCTCGGGATCGGAAACTCCAATTTTTATAGCCTCGATTGCTTTGTCAAGCCCTGCGGATCTGTCATCCATTTATAACCACCTTCTTCGCCATATTTTTAACCATAAATATCATTAACCAAAAATTAAATAACCCGGTCTCACCGTCCCAAATTGTTAAACTGAGAGGACCTGGACTTCACCTGGCAGGCCGGGCTATGCAAAATATCCCAGACATAAAATTCCTTTTATCGACTTAAAACACCTGGTTGATAAATTCTTTAAAAAGGGCATATTTACCTGCTCCCTTGTAAGAAAACATTAACCAGGCCGAAATACAAGGCCGGGGATTAAATATCCCTGATCATAGTAAATAAAAAGGTCTAAGGTTTACACCGTGGGGGGGATTTCCTGGACAAAGAAAAAGACCAGGATAGCTACTATAAAGCAGTATGCGGCAAAATAGACCAGGCGGCCTTTTTTGAGGAAATCGATCAGCCATACTATGCCGACCAGGGAAAAAACAAATGAGGCCAGGAAAGAAACAACCAGGGGAGCGGTGCCCACGGCAGCCCAGATTTCCAGGGAAACTTCGCCGATGGCCAGGACAGTAGAGCCCAGAATTGCCGGTATGACCAAAAGAAAAGAGTAGCTTACCGCCGTTTCCCGGTCCAGGCCAGCCCAGAGAGCCACAATCACCGTCGAGCCCGAGCGCGATATGCCCGGGAGAACAGCCACGGTCTGGGCCAATCCCACCAGCACCGCATCCAGGTAAGTCATGTTTTCTTCCCTGCGATTACCATATTCCTTAAACCGTTCGATTAAGATTAAAGCCGTTCCGGTCACCACCAGGGCAAAGGCTATAAAAGCCGGCGTTTTCATAACCTCTACAACCTGGAATTTTAAAAATATACCCAGCACCCCGGTAATTGCCGTAGCGATAATGATGTAAATTCCGAACATGAAGTAGATCTTGTTTTCTGGTGTTTTTTTACCAAAATAACTGAAAAAACCGGTTATTACCGCCCATAACTCGCGTCGAAAATAGAGCATAACCGCAAAAACTGAGGCAATATGAAGATATATTTCAAAAGCCAGGCCGGGGAAATTATAACCAAGCAGCAGCTCAACAATTATTATGTGGGCTGTGCTCGATATTGGCAAAAACTCAGAAATCCCCTGGACGATACCAAAAATAAGCGCTTCAATTAAATGCATCGGTTAATAATCCCTACTTTCCGAAGGTAAAAATGGGAGTGGGGCAGATCTTTCAAACAGGCAGCACCCGGACAGACCATCTCCTGTACCATTATGCTTCCCCGTCTGATTATCATAAAACTTAAATTACTGCCCGAAAACTTTTTCCAGGTACTGCTGATGAATTTCGATTGCCTGCCCTCCCCGCAGAACAAAGCGGATGTGCTTTACCTCTTTCAGCTCAGGAATTTCTTCCTTTATGGTCTTGAAAGCAATTTCAGCCGCGTCTTCCATCGGGTAGCCAAAAGCTCCCGTTGAAATAGAGGGAAATGCTATTGAGTCAGCTTTGTTTTCTTCAGCCAGACGCAGGGCATTACGGTAACAATCGGCCAGGAATTTCTCTTCAGGTTTATCAACACCATAAACAGGCCCCAGGCAGTGAATAACATACTTGTTTGGTAAATTGTGTCCCCCGGTTATGACTGCTTCGCCGGGCTTAATCGGCGCCAGGGGCCGGCACTCTTCCTCGAGCCCCGGTCCTGCTGCCCGGTGCAGGGCGCCTGCAACACCACCTCCGATTCTAAGCTGAGCATTGGCAGCATTAACCACTGCTGTAATATCCTTTTGTCCCGCAATATCACCGCTTGCACACTCAATGGTAACTCCGGAAAAGAACTTTTCCACGATCATATACCTCCCTTTCCACTAAGGCATGCTCCGGTTTAAGGGTCAAGCCACCGGGTGAACTTGACTATATTATGTCAAAAAGACCGGGTATGATCAAATACCCGGCCTTAAAAAATATCCTGCCTGTAAATTTAAGAAAAACTATTTGCTTTAAAGATTCGGCAACGAAAATATGCGTCATTAAAAATGCCCCGGGCAAATACAGTTCTCCGATACCTCACTGCCCGGGTTAGACCATGGCAGCATAATGATCGGGGTTAAAACCGACAACCAGGCTATTGCCATCAGTTAGCAAAGGGCGGCGCATAATTTTGGGATGCTTATAAATTAAATCAGCAGCCTCCTGCTCGGATATATTTTCAAGAGCCAAACCCAATTCTTTAAAACCTTTACTCCCGGGATTCAGCAAATCAGTAGTGTTTAATTTCCCAAAGGAGGCCAGTTCTCTTAGTTCATCTGCCATGATTGGTTTCTTTATAATATCCCGGTATTCATAATCAACATTTTTATCCGAAAGCCACGCTTTCGCCTTGCGGCAGGTGGTTCAGGTCGGGAAACAGTAAAAAGTAAGCATGTAGTAAACCCCCTTTGGATTAATCTCCAATCTTCCAGGTTTCCCACACCCTGCCTACAAGATCAGGACCGGGTTTAAGTGTCTTCTTGCCCGGTTCCCACCCTGCCGGGGTTGGCTCCCCGGTTTTACGGACATGCTGAAAAGCCTGGACCTGGCGAACCAGCTCAGAAAAATTACGTCCAACAGGTGGTGTGAGTACTTCCATAGCCAGGATCGTGCCATCCGGGTCAATTAAAAAGCGACCCCTGACATTTACACCGCCCTCTTCATCATATACACCATAGAGGGTCCCGATACGACCACCTGTATCAGATAACATGGGGAAAGGAATCCCACCCTCAACCATTTTGGAGAGCTCTACTTCCTGCCAGATTTTATGGGTGAACTGGCTGTCAACACTGCATGACAACACCTCTACACCAAGATCCTGCAGTTCTTTATACCTGGCGCCAACTGACGCCAACTCAGTCGGTCAGACAAAGGTAAAGTCACCTGGATAAAAACAAATTACTACCCACTTATC
>SKXC01000002.1 GCA_007128625.1 Syntrophomonadaceae bacterium
ACAGCCTGTTGGAACTGTTAAGCAGCTATTTCGGAAATCTGATTGCTGCCATGTTCCAGGGGTTTGCTTTGCTAACCATAATTTTTGCTCTTTTTGAATATTTTAATATAACCATCAAAACTAGCTCTAAAGAGAAAAAATGGTCTCCTGCCGATTTGCCCCAGCTTCCGAATAAAGAGATAGTAATCAAGCCGGTCGGGGTTATATTTGCCCTGATATTTACCATACTAATCCTTATAATACTCAACACTGCCGATCATCTTATCGGTATATATATTTTATGTGATGATGCAGTAACTGAGGTAATTCCGCTCTTTAACCAGGAAGTTTTTAGATCTCTATTGCCATTGCTTAATATCATGCTGGTTCTCGGTGTTATTAAAGAATTTCTCAAGCTGGCAATCGGAAAATGGACTCAGAACCTGGCTCTGATCAACCTGGTTATCAACCTGGTTTCTTTCGTTTTATTCGTAGCCTTTATCACCGGCAATAACCTGTGGAATGAAGCTTTCCTCAATTTCTGGGTTGATGCAGGGTTTATCCCTGATAAAGATGAAGTATCAGTACACCTGGGCAGGGCAATAATTGGTTTTATTTTTGTTTTAGCTCTTGCCCTGTTTATTGATTCAGTTACAAATGTGATTAAGGCTTTTAAATACAAGCTAGCTTAGCCTGGTGTTTAGGATCCAAGAGCTCAGAGCATCTTTAATTAAATATAACTTAAATACCGTTATATTTCTTACTTGTTAACAGATCTTAATCAGAAAAGATGCCTGCTTTGAAGTGAAATTGACTTTTCTTGTTTCCATTACTTGGATTATCTAGCTGGTTGGTTATATGTTATATTATATAAAGAGTTTAAAAACACGAAAGGTTCTTATTTGTTTTGTTAATAACTAACCTTGAATAAACTTTTGCACCTGGAATAATCGTTAAAGCATAGGTCTGGAGTTACAAGCATAAATAAGTGTAAGGTAGGTGATTATGTGCACTTAGGGAGGGTTTTTGTATGCTTATGCGGTTTTTATATTTCTATGCTGTTAACGATCATTGTTTATGGTCTTTTAAGGTACGGACATCTAAGAGAAATTATTCCAAATCAGAGCTTAACCAGCCCACCGGGTGCCCTGTACTGGTATAGTGCATATGGTGGGTTTTTGGAAATATCTATCCTTTTGCTGGCATTGTCAATTGGAGTATGCTCAGCATTTTTTGGCATTATCAAGAGCAGCACTCTTGAAGGTTTGGGATTTCTTCTCGTCACTGTTGCTTTTACCTACCTGATGATTTCTATTTTACCACAGCTATATTATCTTAGAGGCAGTACAAGTACAGGATTATACTGGTTAACTAACGGGCTTTATGATTATACCGGCTCCTGGTTGATTACAACGATTCTGGGGTTTATTATAAAGAATAGATATAAGAAAAAGTGATCAGGTAGCCCGGACTGAACGGTTTCTGATTGTTCTGCCTGTAATAATTCACTGCTTCTTCAAAAGTTTAAGCATGGCTAAAATAATTACTAAAGCTTCCGCTATGACTATTAAAGCAGTATCTACAGCTTGTCTTCCACCGATTTTATTTTTTGTTCAATGGAGCTTGCTTTATCCCTGCGGTCGTCGATCTTGATGCTGGTGCTGACCCGTTCGGCCCCGCTTCTGAAGGGAACTTCATGCAAACGCCGGATCAGCTTTAGTACCTGGTCCAGGTCGCCTTCGATGATTGTTCCCATGGCGGTAAGCTCATACCTGAGCCCCTCAGCATTTTCTCGCAGTTCTTTCTCGCAGGCTGCAACATATGGACTCAGGCTGGTGCTTCCTGTTCCCAGTGGGACAATAGAAACTTCGACTACGGCCATTTAAAACACCTCCATAATTATTTATATTACCATAACCATCGGATATTCATCTTATCGATCAAGCAAAGACAGGATGGTAACAAACCTTATTGCTTGATAAGGTAGATATGATTTAGAAATCCGGAAAAAACAATGTTGACAGGGTAAACATTATTCCGGCAATAAGCAAGTATATGCCGATGAATATGATAATTATAGAAAAGACAACTAACGCTGAATAAATCATTCCTATACCAAAAATTAGATGAATAAGGCCGGATATGATGGTGGGTGTGACATTTGCCGATCTTTTATACCTGTTGGCGGTGAAAAACCGGTCAACGGCCAGCATAATGGCCAGTATACCGATAATGGCGCCGATTATGGTAATGGTTATATCCGGGTTGAAGAGCATAAAGATACCGGCTAAAAATACTATGATTCCAATGATTAACAGTAAACCCCGGTTGATTATTACTCTCCAGCTTACTGCTACAGCAGTGATCCTGAATATACCGATAACGGTTACCACTGCTCCGACAAAGACTCCCAGAAATTCGGTTACCCTGTCTGGAACGGCTAAAAAGACAACTCCAATAACCATTAAAAGGATGCCCAGCAGCAGGCCCATTGGTTTTATCCTGTCATATACATACATACACTCATCTCCTTGTTGCTTAAATTGTGTCCAATTTAAGCCTACCCACATTTTGATCCTTATATTATAATAATACTATACTTATTGACGGCTGAAAATGACATTAGCTGCATTAAAAATATATAAAAGCGGCATTTTTTTCTTGTCCCAGCTGTCTCCTGTAATTATTTACTATGGTTGACAGATGAATCGGGCTGTGATAAAGCATTTAATATATGAACATATATTTCTAATTAGGATAGCTTTTTAGTTTTTTGTTTGTATCGCAAATCAACTATAATGTAGACTGGTTTTAATCTAATGACTATATTGTACAAGGAGAGGAGGCTTTTACCAGGTGACAGCTCTGGTGGCGTTGATATTTTTTGGACTGGCCTTTATAGCTATAGTCTTTGCTTTAAGGTATTATAATCATAAAGTTATGACTGAAAGAGTTTGCTCCCGAAACCCGGACAGTGAATACTGCAGGAAGTACTATAAAAATAAGATGGACAAAACCGAGGACCAGTATAAACACTGTGACGTGGTATATGGAGAAACACCCAGCGGGGGAGTGAAGACAGTTATTTGTTATGTAGACGATGATAACCGCATGGTCAAGAAAAAGGAAGCCAATAAAGTCCTGGTACGGGAACTGGACGCAAAAAACAAGCCTGTTTATGAAACATGGACTACCATGGAAGATCTAGAAGAAAAGAACCTATAATTAAGGTCAGTTATAAATTAATTGTGCGTGATAATTACTGCGGCTTTGTGTTTTATTATATCCTTTGCTATTTTAATATTTATTGCAGGTTTTCAATCATATTTGGAAGGGCAACGTTCATCAACACGCCCATTGTGGTTTTAGAAAGATCCACCTGGATAAACTGCTGATGTTCCACCGGCCCCTGCTGCTGTGAGGAAGTTTGGCTTGACGAGGAAAAAAAATCTCCGGATTGGTTGGAGCGATAGTTAATAATTACCGCAATTTGGTTATTATCAAGATTAATAAAATAATAATTGCCCAGTCCGGGGTAATCAGATATTTGTAGTGTTTTACTGAGTATCCGCGTGGTTTCTCCAAAGAGTTTTAAGTGCTTCGGTTTTGCTCCGTATACATGATCATGGTGAAAAACAATTGATTTATCGTTTCTGGTGTTCCAAATATCAGTAAAGATAAAACCTTCTCCCAGGTCTTTCCTGAGCCCATCGATACACTTTTTGATGTTTTCAAATGAAAAATTCACCTTATAATCACCTCTCTACTGTTTTGCCGGGTTCAATATGTCAAGCTTGCTTTATAGTTAAGAGGTTATGTTATCTGTCTAAAAGTACAAAAGTATTTTAAACTTTACCGGTTAATAGCAGCCCAGCCCGACCTGTCTGGCCTTTACCTTAAGATTCAGTATGCATATATTTAGCAGTGTATATCTTTGCAGAACAGGAATAATCTTCGAAATTTACTATTTTATTTACTATTATAATACCATATGCCCCTATTGCGAATCAAGGGATGGGGAAATGATAGGTAGTTTCAACCAGGACAGGTGCACGTTACCATGATGATTGCTCCGGCTATACATTACCGTTTGCAAAAAATTTGCTTGTTCTGGAATCATAGCTGGCTGCATTTTCTGTTATTCAAAAGATCTAAGTGTTTTCCTTTTTTATTTGGACCCTAAAGGTTTTACCTTCAATTATTACCTGGTAAACCCGGCTTTCAGCAGGAAGGCTGTGTTCATCAGGAATCTTTTCGAGCAAATCTTTGGAGATGCTATCTTGAAAAACCTTGTACGCAGAGTGAGCTGCTTTTAGCGACACCCGCTGAAAGGCTAACCTGTCCCCGGGCTTAAGCTGACCAATCTTTGGTAGGTCTGCTGATATTACGGTAGCTATTTTTGGATAGCCGCCACTGGTGGGACAATCGCTAAGCATCACGATCGGATTACCGTGTCCGGGAACCTGGACCGAACCGGGAATTAACCCGTCAGAGAGTATTTCTGCCTTATGGCGATGTTTAAGGGTAGGTCCGTTAAGGCGGCAGCCCATACGGTCTGAAGTAGAATCAATTTCGAATTCACTATTAAGAAAGGTCCTGATGCTTGCAGCTGTAAAAAAGTTCTGCTGTGGTCCGAGCACTACCCGTAGTACCTGGGCAGCAGGATAAGGTGGGATTAAATGTTCAGGATACCGGTATCTGATTGAACCCTGTTCTCCTCCTGTTTCCCGGGTCAGGGGCAGAAGGTCACCCTGCTTTAACTGGCGGCCCTGGTATCCACCTATTCCTGCCCGCAGGTAGGTTGATAGACTGCCCATCACCGGGGGCAAATCAAAGCCTCCCGCTACAGCCATATAACTCCGGCATCCCGTTTCTAATTCAGCAAAAGAGATCACATCTCCTTTGCAAACAGGAATGCTTTGCCACATTGGAATTTCCCTGCCATTCAGCTGCGGTTTCATCGGGGCACCGGTAATGGCTACCATCGATTCCTTTTGGAAGAGAAGATCCGGACCAATTAGGGTTATTTCCAGGGAAGCGTAATTTTCCGGGTTTTCTACCAGCAGATTACCCACCCGGTACGAAAACTGATCCATAGCCCCGGCGGTGGGCATGCCGTACTGGCGGTACTGATACCGACCCAGATCCTGTAAAACTGTCAGCATTCCTCCCTGCCGGACTAAAATTCCTTTTTGTGCATTTTCCGTTTCCTGCACCTCTAAACCTCCCGGGCATAATCTTTCTTTAAAGCAGCTGCTTTCAAAAGCTGATAAACTTCTGGCAGCGGAAATATTTAATAAGCGGAGTGCGATATAGTTGATTTATTGGTCACGATAGAACTGGCTGCAAACTTTTTCTAAGTTTTGACTAATGATTTTCCGAACAGGACTTTTCTTCCGTGCGCACAGAGTATTTTCCCTGCTCAACCTGCTCTTTTATATGCTGATACTCGTCGGTATTAATTCTAACAAAACGGATATAGTTGCCACTGCCAAACAAGAAGGGGGAGGAAGCAGATGCATCGAAAATGCACAGGGGGGTAGACCCAATAAGCTGCCATCCACCCGGACTGTCGATGGGATATATACCGGTCTGTTTGTCCGCTATTCCAACCGACCCTGCCGGAATGCGAACCCTGGGGTTTTTAAGACGGGGGGTTGCTATGGCGTCATGCATGCCTCCCAGGTAACAAAAACCGGGGGTGAATCCCAGCATGTAGATGCGGTACAGCGGCTCAGTGTGCAGGTTTATAACCTCTTCTTCAGACAGGTTGTTATGTGCGGCCACATAGTCAAGGTCGGATCCGTGATTGCCCCCGTATTTAACAGGCACATAATAAACCAGGGGCTCAGGAATCTCCACCTGACTGGCACTGCGGTTTATCTCCAGGACTGTTTTTTTAAGCTCTTTGACTCCCGTTTCTAAGGGATCGTAACATATAAGCAGGGAACGATAAGTGGGGATCATTTCTGTGATTCCTTTAACCTCCAGCTGCTGAAGAGCAATAAATATCTGGCGAACTTTTTCGTTGGTTTTAGGATCAATCTTGTTTCCAAATTCGGCTACCAGTGCTTTGTCCCCGGCCGGCAAAAACCTTGGTGATGGGTACATTATCAGCATCTCCCCCACAATATCGACCTATGCCTTATGTCTTAAGTCAAATTATAGAAAGGGGACTATTCCTTGTTATTTGAACAGCCTTTAACGGCCAACAAGAAATGTCCCCCTGTTTTTCGAAACCGGTGCTTTATCCATTGTTAAGTTAAGACCTTTGCTGTCAGTTAACTATAGTTTATTCTTTTTATAGATTGCTTCTTCCAGGTGCCCGTGAATCCGGTCCACCGCCTCCTGGGGCGGTTTGGCAGTGAATAAGCTTACTATCACACCGACAATGATATTGGCAAAAAGGGCCCACATTCCGGGATGCAGGTTATGCAGGTTTATTTCCCACCCGATATTAGCCCGGAAGAAAAGCAGCACTAACAAGACTATACCGACTACTATACCCGAAGCGGCGCCGGCAGCGGTAAGCCAGATCTTCCGGGTGGGGAAGGTAACGGCAACCACGGCAGGAATAAACTGCATTGTTCCTGCTACCGCCACGGCCACAATATCAAAGATAAGCCCGGGTCGAAGTACCGCCAGGTACCAGCCAAGGAAACCGAAGATCACGATCACTACCCGACTCAGGAAAATGATCTCGCGGTCACCTGCATTTGGTTTAAACAGCTTCTGGTAGATATCGCGGCAGAGCACCACAGAGGTGGCCAACAGGAAGTTGTCCTTTGAAGAGGTGGCTGCCGCAATAGCCCCGGCAAAGAGAATACCAACCAGCAATGCCGGTGCATACTGGGATGTTACCAGCGCCAGGACCGCATCTGCAGTGCCGTAAGCCTCTACTATTTCATTTATAGGAGGCATATCTCCCCGCTGAATAAGTACATAAACAGTTAAACCGGTCAGGACCGGGGGGATATAGATGGCGCTAAGATAGATGGCTGTTCCCACCCCGGACCATTTGATAGTAGGCACATCCATGGCGCTGTAGAATTTCATCTGGATATGCTGCTGGGTTACCATCAGGCCCAGACTGAAGAGGAACAGACTGGAGAACAGGGCCAGTGGATGGCTCCAACCTTCACCGGGTACCCGTAAAAGCTCGGGGGCGATCCGGTTGACCTCGGCAAACAGGTTGCCAATACCGCCCATGGCCGAAAAGACCACTACCAAACTGACCACCCATACAGCAACGAACATCCATACACCCTGCAGCACGTCTGTCCAGGATACAGCACGCTGCCCCGCGGCAATGCAGTAGAGCACAGCCACGGCGGTAAGTATAAACGCACCTACGTTATACGAGATAAAACCATCGCTTCCAATCTCCAGGAAAAGACCAAAAGCCACCGCCTGGACAGTGATGTAGGGGATGGTAAATACAGCCATAACCACCCCGACAATGCCACGCAGCACGTTGCTCTGGTAAAAATCGGCAATAAGATCGGCCATGGTAATGTAACCGAACTTGCGACCCAGGTGCCAGTAACGCATACCGAAAATCCAGAAGCAAATTCCTGCCAGGACGGTCCAGCTCATGGCTCCCACGAACCAGGCCACACCCTGGGTAACCGCCACTG
>SKXC01000093.1 GCA_007128625.1 Syntrophomonadaceae bacterium
CTTTCACTTCATACCGACCTTAAAAGAGAAGACGTGTTGTTCTATATAACAACCTGCAGCTGGATGATGTGGAACTGGATGGCAAGTTGCCTGGCTGTGGGAAATACCCTGGTCTTGTATGACGGTAATCCAAATTATCCCGGAAGTGGAGCGATGTGGGATATAATTCAAAATGAGCAGGTAACCGTGTTCGGCTGCAGTGCCACATACCTGAATTACTTGAAAAGCAGGGGAATAGAACCACAAAATGATTATGACCTGTCATCACTGCACGAGATATCGCAAACCGGTTCGGCTCTTTCAGCCGATGGCTTCGAATATGTTTACCAACATATTAAAAGCGATTTGTGGTTTAATTCCATTGCGGGAGGCACAGACATCAACGGCTGTTTCTGTGCAGGAAACCCGCTCAGCCCGGTCTATGCCGGCCAGCTCCAGGGCCCTGCTTTAGGCATGAAGGTGAACGTTTATGATGAAAGCGGTAACCCGGTTGTCGACCGTGAAGGAGAACTCGTTTGTGAAGCCGCAGCACCCTCGATGCCCCTTTATTTCTGGAATGACCCGGACAACGAAAAATACCTGGATGCTTACTTCAGGGTATTTCCAGGTATATGGCGGCATGGCGATTTTGTTATGCTCCACAGTGACACAGGCGGTTTTACTTTCTTTGGACGATCTGATTCGGTCTTGAAACCTTCCGGTGTTCGGATCGGAACCGCAGAGATTTACAACCAGGTCGAAAAACTGGAAGAAATCGCCGACAGCCTGGCCATCGGTCAAACCCTGCAGAACGACCAGCGAATTGTTTTATTCGTCAAGCTTGCCGAGGGGCAAACTCTGACCGACGAACTAAAAAATAAAATTAAAAAGGTACTGCGTGAGAATGCTTCGCCCAGGCATGTTCCGGCCGTAATCATGCAGGTACCCGATATCCCCTATACCTTGAACATGAAAAAGGTAGAAAGTGCTGTTACGAACATAATCCATGGCCGGCCGGTAATGAACAGGGACGCCCTGGGTAACCCGCAGTGCCTGGATCATTTTGAACGCCTCTGTTCAGAACTTGAAGCATGATTGATTGAACTAATATACAAGGCCTAAAAAATAGAACATTCTCTATGACGTTGCCTGGCACTGGGGGCATAGACCGTATGCTTCAAGGTTATGATATTCAATGCTATACCTGGTTACCGTTTCTATTTCACTGGAAATATGCTTAAAACTGCAGCTGCCGAATTCGAGAATCTGGCTGCATTCGGTACAAACCAGGTGGTGGTGATGATCACCGGGCTTTTTCAGTTCATAGCGCAGCTGGTTTTTTTTCACTGTAATCGCCCTTAATATATCTAACTCCAGCAGCAAACCAAGAGTCCGGTATAAAGTAGCCATACCTATTGAGGGATATTCCGCCCGGATACCGGCAAATATTTGCTGCATATCAGGATGTTCCTGGCTTTCAGCCAGGTAATTTATAATCGCTTTTCTCGGTCCGGTCAGTTTATAACCTTTCCGTTTTAATTCTTCCTGGGCTGCCCTGATCGTATTTTTTATCATCGATTATTCACTCCAGTTTGCTTCGCCTGGTATTTATCAATAAGAGGTCTTGCCACCATGGCTAAGGCAAATATTACTGCCAGAACCAGGACAATTGCTGCTCCCGGCGGAACGGGGTAGTAATAAGAAATCAAGAGTCCGCCAAAACTGCCGGCCAAGCCGAATACTATAGATAAAAAAAGCATCCCGCGAAAATTTTTACTTAACCGGTAAGCAATAGCCCCGGGAATAACAACCAGGGCTGCCACCAGAACCACACCAACCAGCTGGATAGAAACCATAACTGTCAAACCCATTGCCGCCAGCAGTCCCATGTAAATAACCACAACAGGCAGTCCACCGGCTTCAGCCATCTCTTCATCGAAGCAAATCATTAACAGCTCTTTAAAAAAAATGATCACAAAAACAGTAATAATAACCATGGCCAGTGCCATAAAGATCAGGTCATGGACTGTAACAGACAAAATGTTTCCAAAAAGCAGGGCGAACAGTTCAGGATAATAACCTTTAAAACTGCTGATTAAGGCAATCCCCAGGGCCATTCCTGCCGCATAGTAGATACCGATAATAGTATCTTCACTAATTTTACCAATCCTGCTGATATAACCGGTACTCATGGCCGTTCCAACAGCAAAAACAGAGCCGGAAAAGATTGGATCAACCCCTGTGATTAAGCCCAGGGCAATCCCGCCCAGGGCAGTATGCGATATACCAGCTCCCAAAAAAGAGAGTCTTTTTAAAACAACAAAGAACGATATGGTAGAGCAAAGGGTTCCAACCAGCAGAGCTGCCAGCAGCGCACGCTGCATAAATCCGTATTCAAATATTTCGATCAAGAACGGCTGCCCCCTTTGTCAAAGGTGCTGATTAAATCAAACTGGCAGCGGTATGCTTCATCAAGACTCGGGCTCTGCAGGACATCAGCAGGATGACCGTGAATATGCATAGTCCGGTTGATACAAACCAGCTTGTCTGCGGCGGAGGCAATTGACATCAAATCGTGGGATACCAGTAAAACTGTTAAGTTCCTCTCTCTTTTCAAACTCTGTATTAGTTCAGTAAAGCTCTGCTGGGCTGGAAAATCCAGGCCGGCATTAGGTTCATCAAGCAGTAAAAGCTCCGGCTGCCGGACCAGGGACCTGGCCAGAAGAATTCTCTGCTGTTCTCCACCGGAAAGATCCTGGAAAGGCTGATTATGGTATCTTTCCATTGCTACAAACTGCAGAGCTTTTTTTATTTTTTCGTTCTTTGCAGAAACCGGGCGCAGCAGGGTCTCCGGTGTTAAAAGCCCACCGGCAACCACATCTGAAGCAGAGAGAGGAAAACGCCTTTCAAAGGATTTGCGCTGAGGCATATAACCAATCCTTGGACGCACTAATTTCAGCCTGCTTACAGGAACTCCGAAAACTTCCAGCTGTCCTTTACGGATCGGCACCAGACCGAGCATTGTCCTGAGCAGTGTTGTTTTGCCAGCCCCATTCGGACCGATAATACCGGTTAATTCACCACTAGAAACAGAAAATGTTATATCCTCTAAGACCGCTTTACCACCCAGCACAACCTGCACTTGATCTACCTTGATTGTTTCTTTCATGTAAACCAGCCTTTCAATTGATTAACTTCCAGCCTGATTATTGCATAGCTTCTTCAAAGGCAGCCAGGTTAAAACGCATCATTTCAAGATAAGATTCACGTCCTGTTACCCCTTCTCCTCCCAGCGGGTCTATGATTTTCACATCAATCCCGCTTTCTTCGGCAATCCTTTCAGCCAGGGCCACCGGGAACTGGGGTTCGGCAAAAATAGCACTGATATTTTCCTCCCTGATTATTCCAATTAGCTCAGCCAGCCATCCGGCCGACGGTTCCTGGCCCGGGAATTGGGCAACAACTGCAACCTCCTTTAGGCCGTAGCGCTGGCCGAAATACTGCCAGGCAGAATGAAAAGAAATAAAGCCTTGATAAGAAAAACCGGAAACCGCCGCTTCGATGTCTTTATGCAGGTCTGTAAGTTCATCCTGGTAGTTGTTTAGTCGACCTTCATAATAACCTTTGCCTTCCCGGTCAATTGAGGCAAATTGTCCTGATATTGCCGGACAGATTTCGTCCCGGACCATGATCGGATCAAGCCAGTAATGGGGATCATCCGGACCATGATCGTGGTCACAGTCATGGTCGTGGTCTTGGTCACAGTCATGGTCATGGTTATGGTCACAATCCAGATGCTCTTCATGATCATCATGTTCAACAGTGCGATAACCGGCAGATTCAATTAAATCAACTACCTGTGATAAATCCAACAACTCCGGACCGGGCTCTGCTGCTTTAGCCAGATCCACAGCCCAGTTATCCAACTCGGCCCCAATATGAATAAACAAATGGGCCTGCGAGACTTCTCTGGCCTGCTCTACAGTCGGCTCGTAAGTATGTGGACTGGCACCGGCCGGCATAAGATAGCTGACATTTACCCGCTCGCCTCCCAGTTCAGAAACGATATCGGCCAGGGGATAGATTGTCGTTACAACATTTATCACCTGACCGTAAGCACCATTTTTTGTATCCCGATCAGTTTCAGTTTGCATATCAGCACAACCGGCAATCACAAGCAACCCTATTAACAGAATAACCGCAAAAAACCTCATTAAGCGCCAACCCCTTTATTGAAATTATTACTCATTTACGAAAACATACAACCCATGATAAAGCCATACCATACAATCTAATTGATAATTTATTTCATTAAGGTTGGATAATTATAACACATGATCATCTTTTTGTATAATAAAAAACTTCGACCTATACGCATAAGGACAAGTCTTAAATTGTAAGTAACGATTTGTGCACACTAACCGGTTTTCAAAAGCTTCGTCCCTCTTACACCCCTTAACACCAAGAAATATTTTCACTTCTGCAGGCAGGAAAATCTAATTTATGGAGAATATATAATAAGGTAAACTGTTAACTGGCCGGGATAGTTAGCAGGGCAGGAAATTTTGCCAGTTATTTAACTGTATTTTTCCTGGCTTGTTAATTGCTTCTGAGAAACAAATTTTTGATTTGACTTAAAATATATTAGAAACGGAGGTTTTACTAGTGCCAGCCAAGGTTATTTCAGGTAAGGAAGTTGCAGGAGAAATAAGGAATGAATTGAAAAAAAAGGTGGCAGAGTTAAGTGAAAAAGGGGTGTACCCCGGACTGGGTGTCATCCTGGTAGGTGAAGATCCAGCTTCGGTATCTTATGTTACAAGCAAAGCCAAGGGTTGTGAAGAAATCGGTATCCACGAGGAAACAATTCGTTTGCCTGCTGATACCCCGGAAGAAGAAGTGCTTCAATTAATCGATAAAATGAATAATGACAAGAAGTTCAGCGGAATTCTTGTTCAACTCCCCCTCCCCGATCACATCGATGAAGAAAAGGTTGTTAACCGTATATCCCCTGAAAAAGATGTGGATGGTTTTCATCCCGTTAACCAGGGCTTGCTGTTAAGAGGAGAAAAATGCCCACTGCCCTGCACCGCTCACGGTGCACAACAAATGTTAATGCGTTCGGGAAATAACCCTGCCGGTAAGCATGTGGTTATTTGCGGAAGGAGCAACATCGTTGGAAAGCCTTTAGCCGCAATGCTGATGCAAAAAGCTGAAGGAGCCAATGCAATAGTAACAGTGGTGCATACCGGAGCCAAGGATATATCTTATTTCACCAAGCAGGCCGATATTTTAGTCGCTGCCATGGGCAGACCGCAGACTATTACTGCTGACATGGTAAAAGAAGGTGCTGTTGTAATTGATGTTGGAGTAAACCGGATCGAGGACGCTTCCAAGAAGAAAGGCTTCCGCCTGGTTGGAGATGTAGATTATGACCCGATAGCGGAAAAAGCTTCTTATATAACCCCGGTACCCGGAGGGGTTGGTCCGATGACAGTAACCATGCTGCTTTATAATACCGTTGAAGCAGCTGAAATAATCAGCCAGTCCTAAAAATGCTACCAGGGACTGAATAAATATTAATTGATCTATCAATGCAATCTGTAAAAATAAAGGCGGAAAATTTTTTTCCGTCTTTATTTGTTTGCTTCTTCAATAATTCAAAACCTAGAAATTGGGGCCGTAAATATGGCGAAGAACAAGACCCTTTGAATAATGCAATACGACCTATGATCCTGTTAACAGCTAACTACACTATTTAATTCAACCCACTGAGTTTTTCTGAATAACCGTGTGCCTTTGCACGGTGGTATGCTGAAAACCCTGCCGGGCAGTTTTTGCGCTGCTCCACAGCAGGTAGCCGGCCAGGGCAATTGAACCGAGAAGATCGATATAAAGGGTTGCAGGGTGGGTGGGGTTGATGGCCACTGAAGCCAGGGCCGCTATTACACAGAGATCAACAAAGGCCTTGGCCCGGTAGAGCTGCCGCGAGGCATCAATGATTGAGCTGTATTGCTCACTATTCAGCCTGGCATAGCGTCTCCAGAACCAGCTGTTTGTGAAAAAGCCCAGTCCGGCAATAACCAGACCCGGATAAACATTGCCTCCGGGTTCGTAACTGCCAATCCTTGAAAAGGTCAGTCCCAGCATTACCACAGCAGAAACTCCCAGGGCAGCAGAAACACAAAGATAAGCTGTTTTTTCCATTTTTGCTTTCTGCTCATCGCCCAACTCGCTGTTACGAGCCAGGTAACGGAAAACCCACCAGGACACAAACAGGGCGATTAGTTCTACCGAACGGCGGATAAAATCGGCCAGCTGGGTTGTCGAAGTACTCATAATTACTGCAATGCCTGTAGCTAAAGGACCCCACATACTCAAAAGCAGGGCAACCAGCAAAGTCTTTTCCCTGCTGGCAGATTGTTCTTTTGTAAAAGCACTCATATTACCCTACCATCCTAACCAGTAAAACAAATAGATGAGGGGCATTATTGAAAATGCGGCCAAAAGTGGTACAGTTAATGTATCAATACCCCGTCTCGAAAAAAGCTCAATAAACCCGCACAATGGAGCCACCAGCAGAGCTATAACCAGGCTTACATACCAGGATTGACCCCCGTAGCTGATCAGGGTGATAAATATCGCCAGGGCAGCAAAAGCAGCCATGGCCAGGGTGCCTTCCAACGTTTTACCCACATCAATAAGATAATGAAGAATCTTACGTTGTCCGAAAGCCTTGCCGATTAAAGCGGCAGCAGCATCCCCGAAACCCCAGGCCATAATGGAAACAGCGATAATATAGCGCCAGTCAAAACCAAAGATGCCCCAGAAGATGGCAATAAGCAGGGCGAAGGAAAGCTGCACATATATAAGCTGCTTTCTGAGCTCGCCTCCCTTTTTTGTCCTGTCCACAAAGGTCCTGCGGTACCAGGCTGTTTTTTCCAGGATCAGAAGAAAGGGATAAGCAATAATCACCAGGAGGAAGGCTGCAGCAATGGCAATATACCAGGCACTAAAAAATTCTAAGAGTAAAAATATAGACAAACTGTAGGTTACATGCTGTATTTTACGCACCAGCTCAGTCGACACACCCAGCCGGGTTTTTAACAGGGTTGGCAAAATAGCGGCAAATATCAGGTAGTAAGCCAGTAAAATACCTGCTCCGATCAGATCGTTAATCATTATTTAACCTCCCATGGTTTTTTCTTGCAGCTCGAACCCGGGAGATATTATCTGATACCCTTGCAAACAGGTTGACAAAATACACGATTTCTTCTTCAGATACCCCATGTGCTGCAATAGAATATACTTCATTGTAAACAAACTCAACTTCTGGTTTGATTTTCATAGCCCGTTCAGTCAACATAATCCGGCTGGCCCGCCGGTCATTGGCATCCTTTATGCTCTGCACATAACCCTTTTTCTCCAAAGATTTAAGTGCTCTCGATACTGCGGGCTTGCTGAGATCTAAGAATTCGACAATATCTTCCTGCCTTACTTCATGCTTCTGGGTAAACAGATGTTGTAGAATATTGCCTTCCGAGCTGCTGAGGTGCAGAGAACTAAGCCCCTCATTGACCATCTGCCTTGAGGTACGGATAATGTTATGAGCATGATTCCAAATATC
>SKXC01000106.1 GCA_007128625.1 Syntrophomonadaceae bacterium
AAGAGCAACCGCCGCGGCAAAGAACGCATTTTTTCTTCCATTTGCGGCTCACGCAGCAAGCGATCAACCGCCGGTAATTCCCGTAACAAAGACTGATAATCTGGCAATTAATTCTCTCTCCCGTTAAAGCATAATCAACCTGAAAGATATTAAGATTCATGTTTATTATACCAATTCAAATCACTGCTTGACAACTTAAGGCTTAACAGCCGGATTTTAATTTATTTTAAAGGACAGCTACTTTTTCAAGGTATAACCCAGCTTGAGATTAAGCGGTGCTGTTTTCAGGTAGCTTCCGGAACAAAATCCGATCAACCGGCAGCGATCAAAATCTATTTTCCCCTTTTCATTCAAAAAATCGCCTTCCAGGTAAGTAGAGACAACACGTCCGATAAAAACAGTATGACTTTCCAGTTCAAATGTGTGTTCAAGTTTACATTCCATGCTGATCGGGCATTCTTCAATCATCGGAGCATATTTTTGGATCCCCATAACGGCAGTCAGGTTAAAATGCTCAAATTTATCTAAATTACGGCCGCTTAATGTTCCACAGCCGTCTACAATATCAACCTGTTCTTCACCTGGTATATTTACAGCAAATTCTCCTGTATCCCGGATTATATTGTAAGAGTGACGGTTGGGGCGGACTGCGATGGAAACCATGGGTGGAGATGAGTTAACCACCCCGACCCAGGCCAGGGTAATAATATTCTTTTCTGTATCAGTACCGCATGAAATTAACACTGCAGGGGTTGGTCCCAGTAACAACTGGGTGGATTGTTTGATTTTAGTCATAATAAAACCTGCCTTTCTTATTTGTCAATTATTCGACTGATGAGCCGACAATATATGTTTCACCTTCAACAGCCATTTCCACTGCCGGGTAATGCTTCTGTGCTTCTGTAATAGAAACCTTCCGGTCGCGATCCGGATGGTGGTGAGTCAGCAATAGTCTTTTTGCTCCGGCCGAAGCAGCAACCATTGCCGCCTGGGAAGCGCTGAGGTGATTGGCCGGGTTGTTTAACAAATCCTGCTCCTGAAAATTAGCCTCACAAAGGAAAAGATCCGCTCCGGAAACAAATTTCTCGAGGCCTTCAAAAAACTCGGTATCTCCGGAATAAACAAGGGTCCCTGAAGAAGACTGGATGCTCATGGCCAAACCGGGAACCGCATGGACTGTTGCCCTGGTCTGGATAAAAAAGGGACCGATTTTTATAGGCTGCTCTGCTGCAAGCGGTTCTACTGAATAAATATTTTTATAGGGTAAACGCTCAAATTCTTCCCCGGGTTCTAAGGGGGCATAAAGCTTGAGCGGTCCACGGCGAAGACCTTTGTTTTCAGCCATGGCCAGGGCGTAGCGCATAATCATGATATCAGAAATATGATCTGGATGAAGGTGAGAAAGCAGGACCGCATCAAGCTTGTAGTATTCCATATGCTCCTGCAGACGGCTTAACACCCCGTTTCCACAGTCAATTAAAAGATTACATTCACCTTCCCGCAGAAGGTATCCCGAACAAGCTCCTCCTGGCGGAGGATAAGGACCGTGGCAGCCTAAAACGGTTAATTTCACCAATAAAACCTCCCGTTAATAATGTGAATGAGCTTAACTCTTAAAGGTGCAACGGTTATCCGCTCACAGAAAACTCTTTAACCTGTCCCTCTTTGATCATATTTTCCAGGGCTTCCTTTACTTCACTTTTAGCGCTGAAATAGATCACCTGCCAGCCGGCGGCACAGATCTCTGAAAGCAGATCGAGCTGCATAATTAATCTTTCCCGATCAGCCTTAATAAAAGGATCGTCCAGGATAAAAAACCCTTTATCTCCTTCAAGCAGGCTTTCTCCGAGAGCCAGCCTGATCGAAATATAAAGCTGATCGTACGCCCCTCCTGAAAGCTGGGAAGAATCAAGTTTGATCCCGTCAGCACAGATAACCTTGATCATATTATCAACACTATCAAAAACCACTTCCCGGTAGCGGCCGCCGGTTATCCTACCAAAATATGCACTAACCGGCCTGTCGGCACCAAAAAGAGCGGTTACTTTTTCCTCCTCTTCTGCAGCTATCTGGTCAAAAATCTCTATAGCGAGCAAAGCGCTTTTTCGTTGATCTTCCCGGTCCCCTATCCATTTTATTATTTTGTTACAGGCCATTTCCAAATCAACTGTAGTTTGACAGGGCAGGTAATCTTCACCAGCTTCATCAAACTCTTTTGCACCATGGAAAAGGCTGTTGAGTTCTTTTTCAATGTCACGAAGATCCTCACTGCGTTCTTTAAAACGCTCTTCCAGTTCATTTTGAGATTTATTTACTCTTTCCAGCTCTTCCTTAAGCCCTGCAACGGTATTTTGACTATAACTAATATCTATAGCGCTTTGGGCATAATTACTCAAGCTGTCAACCTGCTCCTTCCAAAAATCAATTTGAGCTTCTTCACCGGACATATCGCTGTCCTTTCCAAAGTGACTTTCCAATATACTTTTCTGCTTTTCAAACTCATTTTTCAGATCCTGTTTTTTTCTTAGGGCAGAAGCGTATTGTTCAATTTTATCAATCCGGACATTATGCCTGATCCGGTTAATCCTGACTTCCTCTTCGCTGATCCTTTTTTGTTTTTCTTCCAGTTCTTTTTTTAGGCGATCCTCTTCTTTTTGAAGCCATTCCACTTTTTTTTCTGCATCCTTAATTAAATCAGCCCCCAGCTCCCGGGCACTGTTTAAACGGCCGATGGCGGCTCTAACTACCTGAATATTCTCTGCGGGCAGATCAAGCTTTTCTGCTTCGGCACATATTTTTGCCTCCTTTTCAGCCAGATGCCTGATTTGCCAGATATACCTGCAATAAAACCACCCGGAAGTGCTTAAAAGGATAAATGAACCGCCCAGTAAAAGAAACAGCCACCAATCCGGCCGGATAATTGCTCCAGCCAGGGAAAGCAGAAAGATCAAGACCGTAACCCAGACAGCGCCTTGGAAGTATGGATTTTCTATTAAAACTTTCCAGCCTTCTTTAGAGGAAGATTCCTGGGTATAGGCAAAAAGAGTGTTTTCAATTCTGCCGGAAACAAGATTCCAGGCATGCTCAACCTTTTTATGTTCCTGCTGATTCTTTTTTAGTTCCTTATCTGCATCTTCCAGCAGCTTTTTGTTCTTCTCTATTTCCTCTTCCAGGCGCCTCAAATCATCCTGGAGCAGCTCCAGGTTTGACCCTGCACGCTGCCAGGTTTCATATTCTTCCTGGTTAAAATGCGCCAGTTTTTTTCTTTCAACATATGCATTTTGCAGTTTGTCCAGCGCCCTTTGTCCCTTTTCGTAGCGCTCCCTGTTGTAAGCAGCGCTGTAGTGATTTAAGGTATCACTAATTTTAGTCCTCTGTTCCTCCAGCCGGGCTAATTCTTCTTCAAACTGTCCGAATTTTTCTTCCTCAAGCTCCGCCAGCACTTTTTCAATACGTTTTAGCAAACTTTGCGCTTTTACATATTTATCTTTAAGCTTATCGGGGGCAGTGTTCCTAAAATCTCCCCCGGGTGTAATCCTGCCCAGCTCTGGCAGCTTTTCCCGTATATTCTTAATATCGTCACTGCGTAATCCAGTCAGACGGTTGGTGATATTTCGATAAAAATCTCCTTCTCCGGCCAGAGCCAGATCGCTGTCACGGATTAGAAATATGTTTTTGAACTCAAGAGCACTTATACTTAAGAGATGAGGTAAAAAGCCCGCTTCGGGTAGTTTTATCTCCTTTTGAACCTTACCTGCTTTTTCATCTTCTCCTTCTATCTTCTTATTAGCTGCCCCCGTTTCAATCACCACGTAACCTTCAGGATTTTCTTCAACCCTTTTTACTCCTTTTACATTTCGAAGATCTTTGGGACCGAACATCATTTTAAGCAGGGCATCTATGGTCAGGGTTTTACCTTCCTCGTTTAAGTTGTAGAAAAGGTTAAAAGAAGCGAGGACTTTTCTTCCGCCGTCGGTCAGGGGGCCATAACGTCTTATCAAAAACTCTTTTATGAACATCACTTCACCCCCCTGAAAGCCTGTAAGGCCAGCTCTTTAGCCTGTTCTCTGATTTTCGGGGGATAGTCGGTTTGATCAAGCCTGGCCATAAATTTTTTAAACAAATCATCTTCCAAAACATACCGGACATCCAAAAAATCGAGGACCGGTTCACCGGCACAGAGTTGACCGGCCTTTTCGCTGATTTTTAAAGCCAGCTCTTTTTCGTTCATTCCCAGGGCAAAACCGTTAAATAAACCTTCTACAGTAAGAAGTACTTTTGCGGCAGGATGCAGGTAGTCCAGTTTGTGATCCAAATCTATGAGAGGATCTTTTGCAGTAAAGGGATCGAGGGTTACAGTTATTCTTTCAAAATGAAAACTATCCAGGTTAATTTCAACAGGAGCTTCTCCTGTAACAAGAAGGTTGGCCATACGCCTGCCGGTTTCTTTCCTGGTTACGGCTACCGGTGAACCGGGGTAGATGAACAGCCCCCCTCCGGGAATCTGCCAGCTTGCATAACGGGAGTGAAAGTGGCCGGCCAGGACATACTGCAGGGGCAGAGGTTCAAAATACGAGAGTTTGGCCGGCATATACCGCAGCTCCCCTTCATTACCCATATCCTGGCGGGAAAAGTAAGCATCGAGCAGTTCTCCGTGAAAAAGAAGGATATTCTTCTCTTCTGCCTGCATGCGCAAAGCCATCTCTCGCAGTCGGCCAACCAGGCGGTCTTTACTAATCCGTTCATAAGGGAGACCCCAGAATACTAATTCTCCCAGTCTAACAGGCTCTTCCCAGCTGTGGATGACCGATACATTTTCTCCAAAATAAAGGCCGCTGCGGTAAGCTTTGTGATCATGGTTACCCGGAAGGAGAATTGTTTGAAATTCACTGCTGCCAATTATTGATCTCAGTTTGTTGCGCATTGTTTCAGCAGCGACATCCTGATCAAAAAGATCTCCGGCAATAACCAGGGCTGAAACCTGGTACTTCCGACCCAGGTTAACCAGCTCTACGAGCGCATCCCAGCGTTCGGAAGCCTGTTCATTTAAATGCAGATCGGCTGTATGAAGTATTTTCATCGTTCATCCCTTTCTGAAGGGACAAGAAAGAAGCAGGCAGCAAAAAAATAAGGGGCTGAATTAACCTTTGCCCCTTTATTTTCATTGCAGTACCAAGACTAAAAAAATCTAACATTACCGCGCTGCCAAGCAAATCCCCGGTTATAATTAAATCAAATCCTGGCAGGCCAGAAGGTTACTTTTTGATCCTGGCAAAAACCTGATCACCAAAATATGAAAGAAGTACCAATAAGACTCCGAAAATCGTCACCCCGGTAACTACCTGGTAAAAACGGGCCATGGCTGCTTCCAGGTACAGTTCCTGGTATGGTTGAACATGGGCAAAGATATTTTCTATCGTGAAAAACATTATGAGCCCGACAAACACAGTCATAAAAAGGGCAATCAAACCAGGAGCAAGGAATACTTTAAACCTTTGATCAATAAAATATAAAAATATCAGTAAAAATCCAAGGCCGGCCAGGCTTAACCAAAATACATTATGAATAACCATTGGCTGTAAGGTGGCAGTAAAAAGCTGCACCTCGGTGTAGGGTGGGGTGGCTTCAGTGACAATAATCTCCAATCTATCTTCTGCTTTAATCCCAAACAATGAAAATGTTGAAAAAGTTAGCAGCAAAGTAATCGAAAATATGAAGCCGATCACTACCTTCAGCCAACTCCGAAGACCCTGTCTCATTTTATTCCTCCTTGTCAGCTAAAATTCCTGTCAGTTTGAACAGTTAAAAAACATAAACTCTTTAAAATATTATTATACAAGCGATAATTTTTTAATAATTCGCCCTGCAGTCTCAGGAATCCTGCAAGCCTGTACAATATTTTTTAATTATGGCAAAAAGTTTACCCGACGACGCACCAGCGGGCCAGAAGAGAATCGGGTTTAACAATTGTTTGTGATCGGTCCGGGCCTACAGAAATCAATTCTATAGGAACCCCCGCCATCTCTTCTATCGCTTCCAGGTATAGTTTTGCTGCCCCGGGCAGATTACTTATACTGCTTATGTGCGATATATCTTCATCCCAGCCTGGAAAAACCTCATAAACCGGTTTACACTGCTGCAATCCAGTTATATCCGATGGAAAATCTTTGATCGTTTTCCCCTGGCATTCATAAGCCACGGCCATGTTGATAGTTTCCAGGCCACTCAAAACGTCAAGCTTGGTTATTGCCATGGCGGTCAGACCGTTAATACGGGAGGCATAGCGGGCTATTACAGCATCAAACCATCCACAGCGCCTTGGACGGCCGGTGGTGGTCCCGTATTCACTGCCCTGCTCCCTCAACTGGTCCCCTTTTTCTCCTTTCTCTTCAGAGGGAAAAGGGCCTTCCCCAACCCGGGTCGTATAAGCTTTTAACACCCCTAAAACCCCGGCTAAACTTTGAGGTCCCAGGCCGCTGCCAGATCCTGCCGCAGCTGCCACTGTCGAAGATGAGGTTACAAATGGATAAGTACCATGATCAATATCAAGAAGCGCTCCCTGGGCCCCTTCAAATAATATTTTCTTTGCTCCGGCCATCTTTTCAGCCAGAATTATGGAGGTATCTGTAACCATTGGGCTCAAACGCTCACAGGCAGGACGGTAGTATTCAACAAGCTGGTTAAGCTCGTAACCGCTATGACCATAAGCTTCTCTTAAAAGATGGTTTTGCAGGGGCAAAATCTTTGAAAGGCGGCTTCGAAAAAGGTTAATATCCGTTAGATCAATTGCCCGCAACCCCCGGCGTAAAGCCTTATCAGCATATGCCGGGCCAATACCCCTGCCGGTGGTTCCAATTTTATTTTCGCCTAAGAGTTCTTCGTTAGCCTGATCATAAGCCTGGTGATAAGCCATAATCAGGTGAGCTTTACTGCTGATCCACAGGTTGCCGGTGCTAATACCCCGTTTTTCGAGCTCAACAAGTTCATCCACCAGAACCAGCGGATTAACAACCATCCCGTTGCCGAGAATACTGATACATTCGGGATAAAGAATTCCGGATGGAATATGGTGTAATTTAAAAATATTGGCGCCGTATACAACCGTGTGTCCGGCATTGTCACCTCCCTGAAAACGGGCAACAACATCTGCATTTGCCGCAAGATAATCAATTACTTTTCCCTTGCCTTCATCGCCCCACTGGGCCCCTACAATTACCAGGCTGTTTGCTTTATTCATGATAAACTCCTGTCTTAAACTGTTAAATTAACTGAAAAACTTTTATGGCGGAAGAACACGGCTGAAGAATCTTTCTACCTGCTTTTTTCTCTATTTAAGCTTTTCTTTTAACAGCCTGTTTAGTTCCGCCGGGTCTGCCCTGCCTCCGGTTACAGCCATAACTTTACCGACAAGAAAAGCAAGAGCTTTCTTTTTACCCTGTCGATAGTTATCAACTGCGTCGGGATTTCCCAATATAACCTGCTCAATAACAGGCATTAAGCTCTCACGGCTGGAAATAAGCCCCAGATGCCGATTTTCAACCATTTCCCCCGGGTCTGCCCCGGTTTGCACCATTTCAGCCAGCAGTTCTTTGGCCACAGGACGGCTTATTTTACCATCATCTACCATTATAAGCAGCTCAGCAAATAATCGTGGATCTATTTTTTTAAGGTCCCTGCCGCTTTCTCGAAGCTGGTAAAGCAAGTCGCCCTGCACCCAGTTGATCAGGTTTCGATAATCTGAATAACTCACCGCTGCTGTTTCAAAAAAATCTCCCAGCTCCCGGTTTCGGGTTAACAGCACAGCTTCTTTCACCTTAAGCTGGTACTGATCTAACAATTTTAAACGGTGCTCTTGAGGCAACATCGGCAAACGCTCTGCCAGTTTTTCCACGTACGAACTTTCTAAAACCAGGGGTAAAAGATCCGGTTCTGGGAAATAACGGTAATCAGAAGACTCCTCTTTACTGCGCAAAGGAAAAGTATGTTTTTTTTCTTCATCCCAATGAAAGGTTTCCTGGATAATACTGCCACCTGCAGTTAAAATAGATTCCTGGCGTTTTGCTTCAAATTCAAGGGCCATTTCAACCGAGCGAAAAGAATTCATGTTTTTTACTTCTGTCCTGGTCCCCAGGGTGGGGGAGCCGGCAGGGCGAAGTGAAATATTGGCATCACAACGCAGTGAACCTTCCTCCATCTTGCAATCAGAAACACTGCAGTAAAGAAGAACCGAGTGTAATTCTTCCAAAAAGAGGCGTGCTTCATGACCGGAGTAAAGGTTGGGAGCAGTAACTATTTCCAAAAGGGGAATCCCGGCCCGATTGTAATCGACAAGCGAATAATTTGCGCCAATGATAGATTCGCCGGCATGAACAAGTTTACCCGCTTCTTCTTCCAGGTGAATCCTTTCCAGGCTAACCTTTCGCCTGCTTTTATCTAATTCAATTTCCAGGCAGCCTCCCCGGGCCAGCGGCTGATCATACTGTGAAACCTGGTAAGCTTTTGGCAGATCGGGGTAAAAATAATTTTTCCGATCAAAACGGCTATTGATTTGAACTTCACTTTTTAAAGCCAAAGCTGCTGTTACAGCCAGCTCAATTGCTTTCCGGTTAAATACAGGCAAGCTTCCCGGAAGGCCAAGACATACAGGGCAGCAGTTGGTATTTGGTCCCAGGCCAAAAGCAGTGCTGCAGCCACAAAATAATTTTGATCTGGTTAGGAGCTCAAGGTGGATCTCCAAACCAATTACAACTTCATATTTCAAAATTAAAGTTATCCTCCTTCTGAAAACTCCAACACTGGACGAAGTGGTGAAAAATCACGGCTTTTTTCAAAAAAATTAGCAGTTTTTAAGAGCATAATTTCTTGCATGGGAGAAGCAGTCAACTGCATTCCCATGGGCAATCCGCTGGAGTGAATACCACTTAAAACCGCAAGAGAAGGTAAACCGGCCAAAGAATCAGTGATATTACATATATCAGAAAGGTACATCTGCAGGGGATCATCAGTTTTTTCGCCGATTTTAAAGGCCGGGGTGGGTGAAGCGGCACCCAACAATATATCAAAATCATTAAAAAGAGCTTTATAATCATTGCGAATAAGGGTTCTTACTTTCATGGCCTGTAAATAATAGGCATCATAATAACCGGCGCTGAGAGCATAGGTGCCGATCATGATCCGGCGTTTTACCTCTGGCCCAAAACCTTCGCCCCGGGTCCGGCTAAACATATCTTCAATATTCTCTCCATTTACGGCATAACCGTAGCGCACACCGTCATAACGGCCCAGGTTTGAACTGGCTTCTGAAGGAGCAATCAGGTAATAAGCACCCAACCCATAATCTGTCAAAGGTAGGGACACCTCCTGTACTTCTGCACCATATTCTTCTAAAATTGAAGCTGCTTTGAGAACTGCATCTGTTACTTCCTGATCAAAATCAGCAGATAAATGCTGTTTTATCAACCCGACCCGCAGGTTTTTTATATCGGGTTCAAGATCATCTGTATAATCAAACTCGGAGCCTGGAAGTGAAGTTGAGTCAAGGGGATCATAACCGGCTATTAAGCTCAATAATAAAGCGCTGTCCAGAGCCGTTAAAGTAATCGTACCAACCTGATCTAAAGATGAGGCAAAAGCAACCAGGCCATAACGGGAAACCCGGCCATAAGTGGGACGAAGCCCGGTTACTCCACAAAAAGAAGCCGGTTGACGAATTGAGCCACCTGTATCGGAACCAAGTGCCAGTGGAGCCATTGCGGCAGAAACTGCAGCAGCCGAGCCTCCACTTGAACCACCCGGCACCCGGGATAAATCCCAGGGGTTACAGGTGGGGAAAAAAGCAGAGTTCTCAGTAGAAGAACCCATGGCGAACTCATCCATATTGGTTTTTCCCAGAAAAGGCATGCCTACGTTCTTCAAAGCAGCAATAACCGTTGCATCATATGGCGGGATATAATTTTCTAAAATACGGGATGCACAGGTGGTAGGCAGATCCAGGGTAGATATGTTATCTTTAATGGCAACCGGAACCCCGGCCAGGGGATGCATTTCTTCTCCACGAATTCTTCGGTTATCCACTTCTTTAGCAGTGTTAAAAGCCATATCGGGTGTACGGATGATGAAAGCCTTTAGGTGAGGATCTAGCAGTTCTATGCGTTCTAAAAAACTGCGAACAACATCCACCGCGCTGACTTCTTTTGTTCGCAGTAATCGGCTGAGCTCTACTGCTGTATTTTCAAACAGCTCCATGATTAACCTCGCTTCCGGCTGAACCTTTTACTGAACGAGGGTTTATTAAGTAATTACTGGTCATTATGCCCTGATCCAGTGATTCTTGGAACCCGGATATAGTTTTTTTCCTGCCTGGGAGCATTTTGCAGCACCCTGTCCAGGGACAAAGAAGGTCTGTTAACATCATCTCTTAATGCCACCGGCAGATCCAGCACATGTGAAGTAGGTTCTATACCGGTGGTATCCAGTTCTTGAATCCGGCAGGCCGTCTGTAGTATATCGCTCAACTGTCCGGCCATCCGTTCTTTTTCTGCAGGCTCAAGAGTTAAACGGGCCAGGCGGGCTACGTAATCTACTTCCTTGTGAAAATTAACAGGCATCATAACAGCCTCCAGTTGTTCTTATTTATATATATTGCACTCCTTAAAACAGACAGATATCTATTAACTATCCGGGGAAAAAGAGCAAGATAAACAATATTTTTATGAAAATCACCTGTTAGCAATAATCGATGAATGATCATTGCCGGGGCCGGGCTGGTTCACCCGGCAGCACTAATAACTATCGGAATGATCTTTGCCTGGCAGTCTTTAATACCACAATACCACAAAGCTAATTCTAATCTATCAACAAAAACCCGTCAAGGATAAAGGAAAATGAAGGTCATCATGTGGTGGCCTGTAAACAACTGCCTGTATGCTATAATTAGTTAATAAGCCCGGTTCGACAAGACCGGAAAACCTTAAAATCAGTCTGACAGAAATACAGTTTAAATCAATAGGGGTAAGCCAAAAGACAAAAAGAAAGGTTTGTAGAAAAAATTAAAAATGAACACAAACAAGCAGCAAAAAAATATGATCTGGCAGTAATCGGGGCCGGGCCAGCCGGATCACTCAGTGCAGCACTGGCAGCAGAAGCTGGTTTTTCAACAGTTATCCTGGAAAAAAATAGTTTTCCACGCTTTAAACCATGCGGAGGCTTTGTCTCTTCAAGGGCCCTCTCACTGCTGCCGCATGACCTGGACCTTGGATCAGCGTTAACAGAACCGGCTAACAGAATAAATGTTATCAGCAAAAATCGATGCTTCAGCCGCCATTCAAAAAAACCCCTGGGGCTGCTGGTCAAAAGAGACCAATTCGACCATCTCCTGGCCTGCTATGCCTGCCGGAAAGGGGCGGTGCTTTTAGAAAAACACACCCTCATCCACCTGCAAGAAATTAAAAGTAAAGGGCGGGATACCCCTTATTACTGGATCAAAGCTGCCGAAGCAGGCACAGTTCCCTTTACAGCCCGCTATGTAATCGGAGCAGACGGGGCTATGAGCAGTTGCAGTCTGCTTTCTGGTTTAAGAACAAAACAGCCTGGCCCTACCGGTTATGGTCTTAGCAGATTTTCTGAAACAGGAGATGAAAAAATAAACCCGGGCACCCTGACCTTTTATCCCCTCCCACTACTGGGGGGGGCAGGTTGGTCATTCCACGGTTCCAACTGGATAAACCAGGGAGTGGGGGGACTGGTCAAGCTTAAACAGCTCAAAAAAGCTTACAACCATCTATTTCGGGAAAACCAAAAAAAGCTCAAGCCGGTAAGCTGGCCGCTAACGTTCTTAGGTCCACTTAAACGAGCAGGCCGGGACAACCTGATTCTTGCCGGCGATGCCGCCGGTTTAATCGAACCCTTTTCGGGAGAAGGGCTCTACAACACCTTTAAAAGTGCCATTCTTGCCTCCTCAGCGCTAACCAGGGCTGAGATGGAGAATAAAGAAGCCGGGGAAGTTTACAATAACCTTTATCGAGAGCATTTTCGGAAAGCTTTTATTGCCGTACTGGCAGGAGCAGTCCTGCTGCACGGCCGGTCTGTAATATACCCGGCATCTCTGCCCCGCCAAATAGAAAACCTGATCGAAAACAGGTTATGGTTTAACCGGCCGTTTCCGTAAGACTCAGTTCATTCCAATAAGCGTATAATACTGGGATCGGGTTTTATGGCCGAAAAATCACTAATTTTCTTTAAAGCTCTTTGAAAAGCCTCTTCTTTAACCTTATGGGTAATTATTACAATTTCAGCCAGTTCACCAACACGGCGCTTTTGAATAATCATGTCAAGACTTACATTTTCATCGCCAAAAGAATTGGCCAGGGCAGCAAAAACACCCGGCCTGTCCTCGGCCAGAATACGCAAATAGAAACGAACCTGGAGATCCCCGATAGGAACAAAGTCCGTTTCAGCTAATGGTTTTTCAATCATCCCATTTTCAGCCTTAGAGCGGATGCAGCGGGCCGCTTCAACAACATCGGCTAATACTGCTGTAGCTGTAGGCATGGCCCCCGCCCCGGGACCGTAAAACATAACTTCACGAACGGCTTCGGCTTCCACAAAAACGGCATTGAGCTCATTTAATACTGAAGCCAGGGGGTGATCAAGGGGAACCAGGGCCGGATGAACCCTTAAGGCCAAACCCTCCGGAAGCTCTTCACCAATAGCCAGGAGCTTTATGGTATAACCAATTTCCCGAGCGTAAGCAATATCCTCGTAAGTGACACCGCCGATGCCCTGCACGTAAACCTGGTCCAGTTTAGCCTTTTTACCGAAAACAAGGTTGGCCATTATTACCAGCTTGTAGGCAGCATCGAGACCCTCGACATCATTAGTCGGATCAGCCTCGGCGAATCCAAGCTTCTGGGCTTCAGAGAGCGCTTCCTGACGGCTCAGGCCGCCCTGGTCCATCCGGGTGAATATATAGTTAGTCGTGCCGTTGACAATACCGACCAGACGCTTGACCCGATCGGCCACCAGGCTGTGTTTCAGCGTACGAATCAGGGGTATTCCGCCACCCACACTGGCCTCGTAAAATAAATTCAAGTTTTTCTCACGGGCTAAATCCAGCAGTTCCTGTCCATGCGTTGCCATCAAATCTTTGTTGGCCGTAATTACGTATTTACCGTTTTCCAGCGCCCTGGTTATAAAGCTGCGGGCCGGTTCTAAACCGCCGATCAACTCAATAACAATATTGATATCCGGATCATCTAAAACCTGCGAAGCATCTGTAGTCACATTGCCTGCAGCAAGATCAAGTGCCTGCAGCCTGCTTTGATCACGATCGGCCACTCTTTCCAGGACTAGAACAAGGTCATTTTTTTTATTGATCGATTCGATGTTACGCTTATAAAGATCGACAACACCTTTACCAATGATTCCCGCTCCCAACAAGCCTATCTTTAAAATTCTTTTGGCCATAGGTTCTCTGCTCCCTTGTAATATTGTTTAGTTCATCCTTTTACTTAATTATTTTACTTAAATGTTTATTCATAGATTTTTTCATCATCCATGTCAGCTTCGGCAGCATCGAATTCAATATCACGACCCTTGAAACCCTCTTTTGCCAGTTCCTTGTAATATTCATGTTGAATGATCAGATCCATAATTTCATTGGTTCCAGTCCAAATCATGATCAGGCGAACATCGCGAAGCATTTTTTCAATCGGATAAACGTTAGTATAACCGATGCCACCCATGATCTGCATTGCGTTATTAACTGCTTTCCAAGCATTTTCAGTAGCCACTTTTTTAGCTTCAGAAACAAGCCTCCTAGATTTACCAGGCGGATCTCCGGCATCGACCGAACGGGCAGCCAGATATACAATTCCCCTGGCCGCATCAAGGCAGGTCACACTGTCTGCCACTTTGAAACTGACAGCCTGGAAATTTTTAATTTCCGAACCGAAAGCCTTACGCCTGGTACTGTAGCGGGTCGCTACATCCAGGGCGGAGCGGCCCATACCAACAGCTCCTCCGGCGCTGGTCATCCTTTCGGGAATCATCATCTGGTAAAATATTGCAGCTCCGTTATTCTCTTCTCCCAGTAAATTTTCTGCCGGTACACGAACATCACTAAAAACCAGCCTGCCTGTACCGCCTCCGCGTGTACCCATTAAACCATAGAGATATTCCGCCTTAACTTCCGGACTGCGATCGACCAGGAAAGCGCTTATTGATTTATGAGGTGGAGCATCAGAATCGGTTTTTGCATAAACCATGAAATAATCTGCTCCCTCTGAACCGACTACAAAACGCTTCTGACCGTTAAGAATATAATGGTCTCCTTCTTTTCTGGCCGTGCAGGCAGCGCCAAAAAAATCCGATCCTCCCCGCGGTTCAGTCAGCGCTTCTGCTGTCGTCAGGCGGCCTTCAAGAGTTGGCCGCAGATATTTATCTTTAAGATGATCAGAACCAAACTTGTCAATTGCCTCTCCGACAATGCTAACCAGGGAATACAAACAACCAAGCGATGTCCCCAGGACCCCGACCTCTTCCAGGGCAATTATTTCTGAAACCCAGGGCAAATCTCTGCCCCCATACTTTTTGGGGAAACGTAAGCCCAACAGCTTCCGGGCGGCAGCTTTTTCCAGAAACTCACGGGGATAGCGAACTTTGTCTTCATCCATATCCCGCAAAAGCTGCTTGTCAACATCCTCCCTGACAAATGCGCGTACTTCATCCTGCAGTTCTTTCTCTTCAGCTGTCATCAGGCAATCAAGCATATGTATAACCCTCCATAATTAGTTATTTAATAAGGTCTTACCTTTAACAAGTAAGGATTAAGGGCGCTTTTTTCGCTTGCTTTTTCAAGGTATTGAAATGCTTGTTTATAACAATAAAGGATATCACCGGCCATGTGACCGCGGCCTGCCGGGACAATATCTCCGGCCAGTCCGTGAATAAATACTGCCGCTGCGGCAGCATTTTCAACAGTCATTCCCTGGGAAATAAATGAGGCAATCAGGCCGGTTAGAAGATCACCTGAACCGGCAGTAGCCAGTGAAGGCCCACCGGTGGGATTGATTGCTGCTCTTCCATCGGGAAAAGCAATTATGGTGTTAAAACCTTTTAAAATTATAATTGAATTCCAAATCCGGGCATAATCCAGGGCTACCTGTAACCGATTGTTTTGAACCTCCTGCACTGAAGCGCCGATCAGCCGGGCCATTTCACCAGGATGGGGAGTAAGCACAGGTGGTTTTAGCGCTTCCTTTAGCAAATCCATTTTGCCACTAAGCGCTCCAAGAGCCCCGGCATCAATAACCACAGGAACGGGGCTTTTTTTGATCAGTTTTTTCAGCAAAGCGGTTGTTTCCTCCCCGGAGTCTAAGCCAGGACCGGCGGCAAGCACATCACAGCTGCCTGCTTTTTCTAAGAGCTGTTCTGCAGCTCCCGGGCTGATTATGCCCGGTTTTACTTCAGGCAGAGATATGGTAATGACTTCTACCAGTTTTGCACCGATTACCGTGGAAAGGCTTTGCGCCGCTGCCAGGTAAACCAGACCCGCACCGCCCATCAATGCAGATTCTCCGGCCAGCACCGCAGCCCCACTCATGCCCGGCGAACCGGCAACCAGGAGAACCCGGCCCATATTTCCTTTATGAGCCGACCTGGGTCTTGACGGCAGCATGTCAAGTATCCGCCCGGCTGTAAGCAAATCTACAGCTTCATGATCGACCAGGAAATAGGGAATATTAATTTGTGCAATATAGATTTCTCCTGCATATTCTGCACCCTGATAGCATAAAAGCCCAATCTTGGGAAAAGTAAAAGTAACAGTCCAGTCTGCCCGAACAGCACAACCCATTACTTCACCGTTATCGGCATTTATCCCTGAAGGTATATCAACAGAAACAACCGGTACAGTTGAATTGTTAATGCTTTCAATAAGATTGGCCATAAGACCTTCTACTTCTCGGTCCACCCCGATCCCCAAAAGAGCATCGATTACCAAATCGGCTTCCTCAAGTTCTTTTTTAAACTGGTCCAGGGTGCTTTGATCCAAGATACGATTAATTTTAAATGAGACCTTTTCCAGGTACTTTTCATTTATTCCAGCATCACCCCGATAAGCACCAGGCTTTACAGTACTCCACAGGGAAACAGAGAACCCGGCATTATTTAACAACCGGGCAATAGCAAGGCCGTCTCCTCCGTTGTTACCTGGTCCGGCAAGGACAACAAAACTCTTTGCACCGGGCTGGTTGGCCAGGATAAATTCGATCACCCGCAAGGCAGCAGTTTCCATTAACACTGCACCGGGCATACCGATCTCTTCAATGGTTTTTCGATCTGCTTCCTTCATTGCCGCACTACCGATAACTTTCAAGTGATCAAACCACCTTTCAGCCCAGATCCAATTTGCCCCACAATGCTACAGTGTTAATAATTTCGATAACTGTCGAATTTTCTCCTTCCTATCAGACAAATTGTGAAACAAAAGCTTGCTTTTTACCGGTTCTGATGTTAATATGCTAGTGTTCTAAAGAAAGGAAAGGAGGTCACCGGGTTTTGCCAAACATTAAATCAGCAGCCAAAAGAGCGAGACAAAATATTATACGTGAGCAGCGTAACCGACGTGTAAAAAGCATGCTCAGAACTTCTATTCGCCGGTTTGAAGAATCACTGCAAAGCGGAGACAATGAAGACGCCAGGAATAAACTATATGATGCAGTGCGTCAGATAGATAAAGCCGCAGCTAAGGGAATCCTTCATAAAAATAACGCAGCACGGAAAAAATCAAGCCTGAGCCGCAAGTTTAATCAAACAGCAACCGGCTGATATACCATTTATAGCATTAACTGAGCAGCTGGTAATCTTAAAAATCAATTGCGGTATGAAATAATACCAGCCTCGATCCTGTTCAGGGGATTGTAAGGCTGGTTTGTATTTTATGCGGATTATATCCGGTTTACTCATTTAACTGCTTTTTTAAGATCGGTACATTATTATCTAATAGCAGTTCAGCCAACCATGTGCTGGCCTGCCCAACTACCGTGGGACACTTATCGGTATGACCCCCTGCTTTTTCATACTGTTCGTATTCTTCATTATCAAGAAAACGATAAGCGGTGCCGAAAAAATTAATCTGCACCTGCCGGCAGGTATCACCGCCATAAGTGTCACAGAATTTGCCCCAGTATTCCTTAACCAGGGGCCCGGGTCGACGTAGCAGGCTGATATCGGAATACTCCTCACGGGATCGGCCAAAAAAATAACTAAGAACAATGATACCCCCGGTTAGCGCCCCGCAGGGACCTTCTATAGAAGAGGCAAATCCCCCCGAAAAAGAGGTTGAAGCCTTAAAAACGGCATCGTTAACAGGGAAAAAATCCTGGATGGCGGCAACAACACACTGGGCACAGCCATAGTAACGCTGTTCCAAATCATATCCACGCTGATAAACCTCTTTTAAAAGCTTTTCTATCTCGGCTTCAGACCTGGCATTCATCTTTAACACTCCTCATCAATTAAATCATACAATCTCTTCTAAATCATAAAATTTCTTTGTGAGCTGTGCTCTGAACATAGTCAATCCGGCTCAAAATCAGTTTTAATGCCTCCGGTGGGTCAATCAGCCCGGTTTTGATTTGAAAATCAACTTTCTGCAAAGCAATTATTGCTTCTTCCAGTATGTGCTTATTATAAATAACTGCCTGTTCTTTTAGTTTGCGGGCTACAAAAGGATGTACACCAAGGGATGAAGTTAAATCAGCTCCTTCATAACCTTCTTCCAGCAGGCTCTTTGCCTGTAAAAGCAAGCGATAGTGGCGCACCAGCATGAAAAAAATAAGCAGTGGCTGCTCACGCCTTCTCAACAAAAGTTCCAGGTATTCCTGGGCCTTATCCAGGTTGCCTTCGGCCAGGGCATCGGCCAGCTTAAAAACATTACCATGCAGATCTCCTGAAAACAATTTATCAACCGTGTCAACTGTAATTGTATCATGCTCTTCGCCCAGATAAATACAGTATTTTTCCAGCTCATTTGATAAATAATGCAAATTTTGATCACCGGCCAAAAGCAGCTGTTCCACTGCTTTCCGGTCAATTTTTTTACCCAGTCTTTTTGCTTTTTTTTGAATCCAGGAAGCCAGGGCCTCACCCCGTAAAGCGCTGCATTCAACAACCGTTCCTTTTTTATCAATCAGCTTATATAAGCGTTTGCGGCGGTCAGCCCCGGGGCTGAGGAAAACCAGGATGCTGTCGGGAACCGGGGACTCCTGTTGCTCTATATAGCTGCTCAGCAAATTTGCGCCTGGTTTTTGATCTCTACTCACTTCCTCGTCTTCTTCTGCAGATTCATGATCTGCTTTTTTCCCGGGCGGAGCCAGGTAGGGAGGATTATCTACAATGAGCAGGCGCCTTTTGCTAAAAAGACCCCTTTCATTAAGCCTGGATATTAATTCTTCCAGGTCATGGGCTTTCCCATCAAGTTTTTCCCGGCCAAAGCTATTATCAGCCTCCAGGTAAGATGCTGCCAGACGGTTAACCAGTTCTTCCTGCAAATACTTTTCATCTCCAAAAAACAGGTAGACAGATGAATATTTACCCTCAGCCAGCTGCTTTAATAAAGCTTGATATGACAGCATCTTTAACTGTTCTCCTTTGAAGATCTTAACCAAATGCGTCTCGATTCTGGCAAAAATATAACCAGCACAGTGAATACTTCAAGCCGGCCAACAACCATCAGTACCGGCAGTAAAAGTTGGCCGGCTGGAGGAATAACCTGGTAAGTTTCCACTGGACCAACACCGGCAAGCCCGGGTCCAACATTACCTATTGTCGCTGCTACTGCTGAAAAAGCAGTTTCTGTATCCAATCCCATTAAAGCAAGGACCAGGGTGGATATAGCTGTAATAAATAGATAAAGAAAGCCAAAGCCCATTGTAATGCGCAACACGCTTTCATCAACAAATTGCATCCCCAATTTAACTTTGGAAACCGCCGAAGGATGAATTATCCCGTACAGTTCCCGTAAAGCATATTTAAACATCAACATCCAGCGTACCTGTTTCATCGAACCCCCGGTAGATCCACCACAAGCGCCAACAAACATGCAAAAAAGAAGAAACAAGCGTGAAAATTGATGCCAACCATTGAAATCTACCGTTGCATAACCGGTAGTAGTTGTAATGGAAACCACCTGAAATGCACTCTGACGCAAAGTAAGGAAGAAGTCCCCACCTGCATTATTCCCAATATTATTGATAGTAACCAGGCTAATGCCCACTATAATCATTATCAAGTAAAATCGAAATTCGGGATTTTTTAAAATGATAAAATCACCGCGAATCAGGCGAAAGTAAATAGCAAAGTTGATACCGGCAAACAGCATAAAAAATATAATCACTACCTCAGCCGCCGGGTTACTCAAAGCAGCGATACTGGCATTATAGGGAGAAAAACCTCCTGTAGGCATGGTAGTCAGGGCATGAGCCAGCGAATCGTAGAAACTGATTCCAGTAATCATTAATAGTAAAATAAGGGTAATGGTAAAAGAAAGATAGATCAACCAAAGCAGGCGGGCTGTTTCCACTACCCTCGGCACAACCCGTTCAGCAACAGGGCCGGGTATTTCAGCTTTAAACATGTTCATACTGCGAAAACCAAACTTAGGGAGAATAGCCAGAAAGAGAACAATAATTCCCATTCCCCCCAACCACTGGGTAAAACTCCTCCAAAGTAATAAACCGCGGGGTAAAACTTCGATATCTTCAATCAGGGTCGCCCCGGTTGTGGTAAAACCGGATATAGCCTCAAAATAAGCTTGAATAAAGTTTCCATTAAAAACGCCATAGAAATGAAATGGCAATGCCCCAAATAACCCGGCCACAAACCAAACCAGGGATACGAGTGTAAAATTTTCTACTATACTTAGTTCTTTGCCACGTGAGGGAGAAAAATAGAAAAAGAATAGTATACCGGTAACTGCGGTTATAAAAATTGCCAGCGCAAATGCCGGGCGATCCGGGCTCTGCTCTACAATTGACCATAATGCAGATAAGAACATGGTCAGTGCCAAAAATATGAGCATGATACCAATCAGGTAAAATAAACGAGAATGTCGCAAGTATAATCTCCCTCCCGCCTAATCTTAATTTATACTACATTTATCAGGCGGGAAGATCAACCTTCATCTGAGTTAATCAGCTTGTTGCGAATATATTTTTTATTCTCTTTACCGTTAACTGGAGCAAAAAAGCGATCAAGGCTGGTACTTACCTTGGGGACAGCAAATATCACCAGGTGATCATCAGGCAGTAACACTGTGTTCCCCCCAGGGATAATTACCTCGCCCTTGCGTACAATCGAGCCAATCAGCATGCCGCGGGGGAATTTTGCTTCAGATATAGCTTTGTTAGTTGCCCTGGCGTTTTCAGGTAAAACAATTTCTACCACCTCTGCTTTTTCATCCTGCAGGAGCGAAAAAGAAACTACATCTTCACGACGGACTAGACGAAGTATTTGAGAGGATGCCAGTATGCGGGGATTAATAACACTATCAATACCAAGAGTACTATAAACAGGAACATAGTGGGGTCGCATAACTTCGCAGATTATCTTGTTGACCTCAAACTGACGTGCCAACAAAGCCACAACAATATTGCTGCGGTCATCGCCGGTAACAGCAACCACTACATCTGCTTTTTGTGTTTCTTCTTCTTTAAGCATGGCAATTTCTGTAGCATCCCCCTGTAAAACCAGGGTTCGTTTCAAATCACGGCACAAAAAATCACAACGTTCCTCGTCTTTTTCTATTAGTTTTATATCAAATTGTTGTTTGCTACCTTCAAGGAACCGGGCCAGTTCAAAACCAATCATGCCTCCACCCATAATCGTAACCTGGCTAATTTTTTTCTTTTTGTGATGTAATAGCGAACTGATATCTTTTAAAGTTTTGCTGCTGCCTAGCAGGTATATTTTATTCCCTGGACGGATTACATCATCACCACCGGGAACAATAAAGCCGCCTTCAGGATCACTGATTCCAACAATTATTGCATCAGTATTAAGGGGAAGTTTTCTTAATGGCACATCAGTTATTTCTGCTTCGGGTCCTACAGTTACTCCCAGAAGCATTACTTTACCTTTATTATAATAATCTATCTCGCTTGCCTCGGGGAAGTGAATCATTTTAGAAATTTCCATAGCGGCAAGCCTCTCGGGGTTGATCACAACATCTATTCCCATTTGTTTTGGAGTTAAAACAGATGAGTCCCCAACGTATTCCTGGTTGCGAATCCGGCACACTGTAATGGGAACATCATATTGTTTAGCCAGCATACAGGCAATAACGTTCACCTCATCTGATTGAGTAACAGCAACAAGCATATCGGCAGTTTTTATACCAGCTTTTTCCAAAATAGCAGCACTGGCCCCATTATCTTCAATAACCATTACATCCAAAGCTTCTTTAAAACGCCTGGCTTTAACTTCATTTTTTTCAATAACAACAACATCCTGATTTTTCTCTGACAGGTTACGGGCCAACTCGTAGCCAACCCCTCCCCCGCCAACTATTATAATATACATAAAAAAACCCTTCCTTTCAGCTTAAAAATCTGTAAAAAAGAGCCTGAAAAAAAAGGAGACAGCGGCTACGCTGCCTCATCAGGGAGAAAAAATAAAATTTCTATTTTTGACCACTCAACCAGACAGTTTCTTATTTGTCTAAAACTTGTCAGATCCGCAACTCCTCTTCTAACCAGAGCTACCATGAGTGGTCTTTTTAACTATGTTCATTATATATGATCAGCCCGAGGATGACAACACTATTTTTTTAAAATCAGGCTTCTTTTCTTAAAAAAACACCCCTACCGCCTACCAGTTTTCACAAATGACTTCAAAGTGATCCCGGGGATGATCACAGGAGGGGCAAACTTCCGGAGCCTCTTCTCCCTCGTGCACATAGCCGCAGTTGCGGCAGAACCACCTGACCGGCTTATCTTTCTTGAAAACTGTCCCCTGTTCGATGTTGGCCATCAGTCCCAGGTAACGTCTTTCATGCTGCTTTTCTGCAACGGCAATCGCTTCAAACATGTCAGCAATTTCTTTAAAACCTTCTTCCCGGGCTATTTTGGCGAAACCGGGGTACATATCAGTCCACTCGTAATTTTCTCCACCGGCAGCTTCTTTGAGGTTCTCCAGGGTAGTTCCGATTACACCAGCCGGAAAGGCAGCCTGGATTTCAACTTCTCCGCCTTCCAGATGTTTAAATAATCTTTTTGCATGCTCTTTTTCCTGGTTGGCCGTTTCTTCAAAAATAGCAGAAATTTGCACGTAGCCTTCCTTTTTTGCCGCACTGGCAAAATAGGTATAGCGATTCCTGGCCTGTGATTCTCCGGCAAAGGCGGTTAAAATGTTTTTTTCAGTTTTGGTTCCTTTTAAACTCATCGTTACATCCTCCTAAAATAATTAATTTTGCTGAACTGTAACTACATCTTTAATGCTACTTTATTATATTATACTAAAAATATCAAGGATCTGCACCCCATTATTATTTATTCCAATATTCAATTTAAAATTTGCTGTTTACCCGGGCCAGGCCAACCCTTAAAAAAAACAGCGGAGCCAAATAAGTGACCCAAAAAGTGGACAGGGCATGGCGGCTAAAAATAAGCAGGTGATGATTATAAGGAAAAACAGCTTCTGCTACCGGTATTATTAATGCTATTAAGCCCAGGCCGATCAAAGCCCTGGCCAGGTGTTCCCGAGGTTTGCCGCTAACAGCAAAATTTAACTTTTCTTTCTCCAACAGGCGCCCTGCAGCCGCTCCCCCCAGGTAGCCCATTAAATTGGGGGCATATGTCGCCGGGAGAAAAGATATCTAAAATCTTTTACTAATGCTTTTGCAGGAGATTTATTAAAAACAGCCAATTATTATGGTTATCATATTTCAAGGGAGGATTTTATCAATGGCAGCAATGTATTACGACCAGGACGCCGACTTAAACATTTTGAAAAATAAAAAA
>SKXC01000114.1 GCA_007128625.1 Syntrophomonadaceae bacterium
CAATTCTGGTTTCTACATAAGTCTTTTAGAAGTTTGGGTTATATAAAAAAAGTTCCACACATTTATTCCTGCAGATACTGATTATATCAGTTTATAGGAGTGATAGGAGCATGCTATTTGGTTTCCCCTGTTTTTATAGCCTGATCACGGACCGGCTGCGATATTATAAATGATAATATTCGCACTGCAATAAGTATTTATTAAAATTAACCATATTAATGCTTAAAAGCGGTGCTTAAGCTGGCCGCACAGTAGGTTATCCATAATAAAAGGGATTTGGCCTTCACAGGGGCTTTGATATGTGTTAAATTTAGGTGGCGAAACCTTAGCGGCAGAAAGTTAAAGAAAAAGGAATGAAAAGGAGTAGTTGATGAAAAAGCAGATGATCAAGGATTTGCGCACAGGAGATGAGGTTGAAACGCAGGCTTTGATCCTGGAAATAAACCGGGTTCCTTTTTCCGCCCCCCACCGAGCCGGGGAATCTTTTTTAAAGCTAATCCTTGGTGATGTCAGCGGCCGGGTTAAAGCGGTGATGTGGGATCCGCCCCGTGAAGATGAGGAAATCAAGCCAGATGACGTGGTTTTTGTGCGTGGCTCAGTCGGCGATTATCATGGACCGCAGGTCGTGATCAGCGATCTGCGTAAACTTGATCCTGCTAAAGTGAACCGGTCCTTTTTCCAGCCGGTTTCCAAGCGTGATCCAAAAGAGATGATGGCTGAATTGAAAAAAGTTATTGATGAAGATATTGAGGATAAAGATTTGAGAGCTCTGCTTGAACTTTTTTTCAACGAAGGCGAATTTTCCCGTCGTTTTGCCCTTGCTCCGGCGGCACGAACCATACACCACAATTACGTGAGCGGCTTGCTGGAACACACTTTAGAGGTTGTCTTTTTTTGCCGGCAGCAAGCCGTTCTCTACCCGGATAAAATCCAGCTTGATTTATTATTAACCGGGGCTTTTTTGCATGATATCGGCAAAATTGATGAGTACCGGCAGGAGAGCCTGAGTTTTGAATTCACCGACCGGGGAAAACTGGTGGGTCATATTAGTATCGGTAAAGAAATGCTGGACAGGAAACTGGCCGAGCTGCCCAATTTCTCACCCCGTTTGAAGCTTGAGCTGGAACACATGATGCTTGCTCACCACGGCAACCGCGAATGGGGCTCGCCGGAAGTACCGAAAACAATCCATGCCTTTGCCCTCTATTATGCCGATCTTCTAAGCGCCCGCCTGAACCAGTTTGCGATCCTCATGGATAAACATGTTCCAGATAGTGGTGACTGGATGGATTGGGACCGCTTTTTAGAACGAAGCATCTATGTGCCTCCTGCTGAAGAAAGCGAAAAAAGCCTGTAAAAACTCACTTTGTCTATCTTATCTTTCCCCCCTTCATTTTTTAAATCTATATTCCATCCTGTTAATCTTTGTCTATCATTTTTAATTCGGGGCAGGATTATATCACTTCACCGGAGAAAAAGATGAATACTATTGAATTTAAAAAATGGTGAGCAAAGAAATACAATTGCAAACAGGTGCTGCTGTATATTTTAGAGAGGGATTGTAGTGATACAAGATCTTCAAAGCAAGATTAATCAACCCTTAAGAGAGTGATGGTGTTTAAATTGGGAAGAGCTGACCGGCCGAAAGGAATTATCAAGACCAGTAAATGTAGTTCAAAAGTGATCCCCTTTGTTCAGGACGTGCTTTACTATAATCAAATGGGCACCTATTACAACAGCAAGAACAATCTTTCCAAGGCCCTGCTATTTTTACAGAAAGCAATTGAAATCGAACCGGAAAATCCTATAAACCATTACAACCTGGCCTGCCTTCTCAGTAAGACCAGCCGTTTAAAAGAGGCCAACCAAATTTTTAAACATATCGTGCAGAATATGGATTCAAAACTATACGAATGCTATTTTTTTATAGCTATAAACAACGGGTTGATGGGAGAACTGGATCAAGCCAGGCACTTCCTGCTGAAATACCTCCATTTTTCTCCGGAAGGCGATATGGCCGATGAAGCCGAAGATATTTTGCTGGCCATTGAGGAAGAGGATGAAGAAATCGACTTTGCTGATCGAAGCCTTGATACATTGGAAAATGAAGCCCTGCTAAACCTGATCGAGGAAATGAGCAAAGCCGGGTTTAAGGAACGCCTCATTGCAGAAGAAGAATTTCGAAATGCATTGCGGCGGGGCCTCTACCAGGGCAGTGATCTTTTAAAAGAAGCAATTCTGAAGCTTCTGGGAGAAAGTCACTGCAAGGCGGCACGTGAGAACCTGGCCGATTTTATTGCCAATCCCTGGGTTAAGGAGAGATTGCGCCAGGTGGCCCTGCTTGAACTGAAAAAACAAGACCCAACCGGTTGTTACCGGGTTTTTGCTGAAGGTGCTATCCGGGCGGTGGAGCTGCACCACTATCCTAATCCTGCGCCGGTCTGGAAAACAGAGTGGCAGCAGGTGATCGATTGCACTTTTGCAAACATGAGCCGCAGTGCCTGCTACAGTGATGAGTTTTACGAAGATGCAGAGGCAATCTGGCTTGATTATATCAATCAAAGTTACCCGGAGGTGCCCCGTATCAACAAGCTGCAAACCTGGGCGGCCGGTTTGGAATATTGCCTTATCCGCTTTCATTTCCTGGGCATGACCCAAAAAGAACTGGCCGAAATTTACGGGGTGTCAACAGCCAGTATCAGGCGTAAATATACAGAAATTAACAGGTTGTTGCAGATCGACCAGAAAGCTTACCGTAACATGCTCACCTTTATTGCTGATAACGAAGAAGAGCAGTTTTAAAACAATCCGAGCTCGGCAATCACCTGCCTGTAGAGTTTTGCAAACCGGTTTTTCCATTGATGATCATAATTAGCGATAATGTTTGTCAAAACCGGTAATTTGCCGATGAAAAATCTTAAGAATGCTAACAGGCTTTAAATTCTTTTTTTAACTCTTATCTGACCTGATAACAATGCGCTGCCATGTAACTTTTCTATACCGTTGACGCATAATTATATAAAGGCCAGATGGTGAAAGGAGTTGGGAGAGTTGTACCTGGAACTTGTGGTTGAATCTGAATGCCGTGAACAGTTTATCAATATTACCGGACAAATAAACGATCTGCTTGCCAGCCATGAGATAGCAGACGGTTGTTGTACTGTTTTTGTTTCACATACCACAGCGGCGGTTACTGTCAATGAAGATGCCGACCCGGCTGTGATGGATGACCTGCTCCGCTTTTTACAGAGTACGGTTCCGCTGAAAGGAAGCTACCGGCATAGTGAAGGTAACAGCGATGCCCACATAAAAGCCGCACTGCTTGGTTGTTCTCTGCACCTGATTATCAGAAATGGATACCTGGACCTGGGCACCTGGCAGGGAGTTTTTTTTGCTGAATTTGATGGGCCGCGTACCCGGAAGGTAAAAGTCTGGATCGATTAACCCCTAAAAATTCTTTTACTGCCGGAAGAAAATTTTGAAGTGAGGAGGAAAACCACCGGCCTGATGTTAGATAAAATTAAGACAATTGCAGACCTGCTCAGGCAAAGCAGTTATACAGTAGTAATGACCGGAGCGGGAGTATCCACCGAAAGCGGTATCCCCGATTTTCGCAGTCCCGGCAGCGGCCTGTGGACAGTTGTTAATCCGGAGTTGTTTACCATCCAAGGCTTTAAAGCCAACCCTGGAGCTTTTTACAGGGCCGGCATTCCTTTTTTTCGCCAGATAGAAAAGGCCCAGCCCAATGCAACCCATACTGTCCTGGCTGAACTGGAAAGGCGGGGCCTGGTCAGGGCTGTTATTACCCAAAATGTGGATGGACTGCATCAGAAAGGCGGATCCAGGCAGGTGCTGGAAATACATGGGAGCCTGTGCAGCGCCAGCTGTATGCATTGCGATTACCGGGTGCCGATTGAAACGATTACTGAAGATGTCGAGGAAGGGCTTCTGCCTCCGCTTTGCGTAGAATGTGGTGAACCCCTTAAACCAGACGTGGTCCTGTTTGGCGAACCGCTATCCCCGGACTACAGGCAGGCACTGGATGAAGCACAGAAAGCTACCCTGGTGCTGGTTATAGGCTCCAGCTTGCAGGTTTCCCCGGCCAATCAACTGCCATCACTGTGTGAAAACCTGGTTATTATTAACCGAACCCCTACTTTTTATGATGAAAAAGCGCAGGTGACCATCAATGAAGATACGGCCAGGGTAATGGAGCTTATCCTGGAAGAATTAGACAAGAATAATTAAGGTGGTTTCTTTGTTTCGTCCATACCCTTAAAAGCACGCGCAACATAATATGACCCTTGTTCAGGTACCTTAAACAACACAGTTTAAACAGGGGCATAAGCCTCCGGTAGCCCTGAACTGGCAAAGAAAATATCGTATTTAGTATGCATATAGTACTTACCTCTAATTGATAGATCTAGAATATTTAAAAGACTAATAATGGCAATGGCAGTACCTTTTTATACTCGGGAGGAAACAGGTTGCGTTTTGGAGTACATATGCCTCAAAAAGGCGGATTTACCAAGAATGTAGAGCGGGTGGCGGCACTCGGCTGCCGGGCAATCCAGATATTTCCCGGAAACCCGACCGGCTGGCAGATGGGAAAACTGCAGCCTGATGAAATTGGACAACGGGCCGACCTGCTGGAAGAAAAAGATATCAAACCCCTGGTGGTCCATGCCGCTTACCTGATTAACCTTGCCTCAGCTAATGCAGAATTTTTGGCTAAATCGAGAAAGCTACTTCATGAAACCATGCAGCGGGCCGGGTTTTACCGGTCACCGTATGTGGTTTTACACACAGGCAATCATGGTGGGCAGGGATTGGAAAAAGGACTGTCCCAGGTTATACGCTGTATAAAAGAAGATTTACCCGCCTGGCCGCCCTCGGTAAAGCTGCTTTTAGAAAACACTGCCGGCAGCGGTACCGCCCTGGGGGCACGGTTTGAAGAAATGGCAGAGATCCTTAAGGCCTTTCCGAAGCATACCCTGGGTGTCTGTATTGATACCGCCCACAGCTGGGCGGCCGGTTATGATCTGGGCAGTTATGCCGGGGTGCATAAAACGCTGTCAGTTTTCGATAACACAGTCGGCCTGGAAAACCTGCATGTTATTCATGTCAATGATACAAAGGTAAATCTTGGCTCCCGTGTTGATCGCCATGCTCATATCGGTGAGGGCATGATCACAAACAATGGTTTTGCTGCTATATTAAATTACGGTTGGCCCGATGAACTGCCGGTTATCCTCGAAACACCTGAAAACGGCACGGAATACGACAGGATCAACCTGGATCGACTTGAAGCCCTGGTTGATTATGGGTAGCTGTGGTTTAAATACTTGATGTCAATGCTTCATAATCTATCATAACCGTTTTTTCCGAATGGAGGGAAAGGCTTGGCCAAAAAAAAGACTCTTTTTTGCTGCGGCAGCTGTGGCTATGAGGCCCAGAAATGGATGGGCCGCTGTCCTGCCTGTGATGAATGGAATACCATGGCAGAGGTTGAAGCTCTGCCCTACAGGCAAAGCACGGTCCGATCAGGGGTAAAAACAAAGGTTGTTTCTTTAAGTGATGTTTCGGCGGCAGCTGAAGAGCGCTATGTTACCGGTGTGGATGAATTCGACCGGGTGCTTGGCGGCGGGGTAGTTTCGGGCTCGGTAGTTCTGCTTGGAGGAGATCCCGGAATTGGCAAATCTACTCTGCTCTTGCAGGCAGCAGCCCATCTGGCTGTGAATTATAATGTGTTTTATGCCAGCGGGGAAGAGTCACTGCAGCAGTTAAAGATGCGTGCTGAGCGTCTGCATATTAAGGAAAGTTTTAATACAGCGGCGGTAACCGATCTCGAAGTTTTACTGGAAAGTACAGAAATGATCAAGCCGGTGGTGCTGGTGGTTGATTCTGTGCAGTCGATTTACAACAGTGAAATTGAGGGGGTTCCGGGTAGTGTCAGCCAGGTACGTGCTGTAGCTGCCGAACTGATTCGCCTGGCCAAGGAACAGAATATTGCTGTTTTTTTGGTCGGGCATGTAACCAAGGAAGGAACCATGGCCGGACCGCGCCTGCTGGAGCATATGGTCGATTGTGTTCTCTACCTGGAGGGCGACCGCTATCACAGTTTTCGTATATTACGCGGGGTCAAGAACCGTTTTGGCTCAACTAACGAGATCGGGGTATTCATGATGGAAAATGAAGGGATGGTGGAGGTTGCCAACCCCTCCCATTTGTTTATTACCCGGCGAAAGGAGCAGGCTGCCGGTGCGGTGATTACTGCTATTATGGAGGGTACCAGGCCGCTTTTAGTAGAGATCCAGTCACTGGTGGCTCCCACCAGCTACCCTGCACCAAAGCGGACTTCCACCGGTATCGATTTGAACCGGGTAGCCCTGGTCCTGGCTGTGCTGGAAAAGCATGCCGGGATTAATTTTTTTGGTCTTGATACATTTGTCAATGTAGTCGGAGGTGTGCGTCTTTATGAAACTGCCGGTGATCTGGCCCTTGCTTTAAGCCTGACTTCCAGTTTGAAAGGTAAAACCCTGAACGGGGATACGGTTGCTGTTGGTGAAGTGGGCTTAACCGGAGAAATACGACCGGTTAGCCGGATTCGACAGAGATTGAATGAAGCCTCTAAGCTCGGTTTCAAACGCTTTATAATGCCCGGTGCGAACCGGGCCGAATTGAAGGCAGATGCAAATGAGTTTAGGGGGTTGCAGTTGATCGGGGTGGATAGTATCAAAGAAGCAATTGGGGTGGCCCTGCTGCAGGGTTGATCTAAACTATGGCTAAATGGGTCAGTATAAAGTCCTGCCCAAGTTGGCGCAGGACCAAAAACGAACAATATATAAACCATAATATAAGCCTTAAACCATCCATGCTTACTTAAATCAGCGGTGTTTAATGAAAGGCTTTATGAAAGCAAAAAGTGACCGAGCGTGCTGATCCTGTTTTGCTCCAGGCCAAACAGGTCTTCCAGCTTAAAG
>SKXC01000051.1 GCA_007128625.1 Syntrophomonadaceae bacterium
AATAGTATTATATTAGTGCGATCTATAATACTATTAATAATGATATTTTAGGGAAGGAGGTGACGCTTTGAGTAAGATAATCAGTGCGAATGATTTAAAAACAAAGGGGGTAGCAGCTATCGACATGGTTGTAAAAGAGTCTGAAGAAGCAGTCGTAACGGTGAGAGGGAAGACCCGGTATGTTATTTTGCCTATTGAAAAATATAACTACTATCGTGAATGCGAGTTGGAAGCAGCAGTCAATGAAGCAAAAAGGGACTACAAAGAGGGGCGCTTTGTAACTGAATCGGTCGCTGAGCATATCAAGAGGGTGACTAATGCCTAAAATAGTCTACACAGCAAGCTATAACAGCAGAGCAGCTGTATTTTTAAAAAAACACCCTGATTTAATCGGCCAGTATTCTAAAACACTGCAGCTCCTTGAACTGAACCCCGGGCATCCTTCCCTTAAACTGCATAAACTGAAAGAGAAATATGCAGAGCTTTACGCAGTAGCGATAAATATTACCTATAGGATTAGCATCTATTTCGTCCTTGACAAAGACACAATTATTCCGGTAAATATCGGTAGCCACGATGAAATATACAGGTGAGCACATGTCAAGGTGGCGGGGGTTTGACAACTTGACAACTTGGATGATACAGATGAATATGTATCTTTGCGGTTGATAAAAAGGTGATGCTTACCGGCTTTACCAGGGTTCAAGGCCAATACTTGCTTATGATAGAATTGCCTGGTGGGAAACCACAGTCTTTCATATCTCTTTACAGGTTGCTGTGATAAGTATATTTGTATCTATATTAATTGCAGCTCTAATCGGCTGGTTTTATCGAAGGAAAGCAAAAAATGTGGAGAAAGATCCCGGGCCGGCCCGTTTTACCCATTTTACAGGGAACGTGACCAGCCTTGTTCACCCACTCTTCATAATCAGCTTCCTGGCAATCAGCTGAAAGTGGTAAGCGGCAATTTTGACCTCCTATTTCACACAGTATTAACCCTGCCAATTATCCTGGCAGTATTGGCGGTAATTATTACTATTTATACTGTGTTCGCCTGGAAAAAGAGCTGCTGGGGCCTGGGTGGTAGAATTCATTACACCCTGCTAGCAGGAGCTGCTTTAACCAACAGCTAGTTTCTGTATTACTGGAATTTAATAGGTTATAGATTATAAAAAGCTTATATGTCAGTTAAAACTTAAGTAAGCAATAGACTATGGTAAGGGAGCTATAATTATGACAGAAGATCTCTTTCAAATCAGCACTATCTATTTAGACAGACTCTGCAATGAGATAGGAGAGCGTCCGGTCGGCAGTGCGGGCAACCAGGAAGCAGCAGATTTTATTGAAAAGGAAATGTCTCGACTGGGCTGGGTTACTGAAACTCCCGAATTTGAAGCGATCGATTGGCATGATGGCGGAGCAGCCCTTAGCGCAGGAAGTGAAAGGTTTGCTGTATCAGCAAGCCCTTATTCACTGGGTTTTGCAGGTGAAGCTGAGCTTGTATCTGCTGCTAGTGTTACTGAATTGTCCAAAGTTGATGTGGCAGGAAAAATACTCTTTTTGCACGGTGATATTGCTGCTGAACAACTGATGCCGAAAAACTTTGTCTTTTTTAATCCCGACGAGCATAAAGAAATTATAGCCCTCCTGGAGCAAAGCGGCGCCCGGGCAATTATCTGTGCAACGAAAAGAAATTCCGCCCTGGCTGGAGGGCTCTATCCTTTTCCCCTGATAGAAGATGGTGATTTTGACATACCTTCTGTATATATGACTGAAGAAGAGGGCAGGAAGCTCTTACCATTTGTCGGAGAAAAAGTGATGTTGAAATCTGATGTAAAGCGTATAGAGTCAAAAGGTTGTAATGTGATCGGCAGAAAAGGTGACCACTCTGCAGACAAAATAGTGGTCACTGCCCACATGGACGCCAAGAGGGGAACTCCCGGGGCAATAGACAATGCCACCGGAGTTATTACCCTGCTGCTATTAGCACGTTTACTTGATGATTATGCCGGAAATTTGCAGATTGAGCTGGTTGCGTTTAACGGGGAAGACTACTATTCTGTTCCGGGGCAGATGAACTATATCGCCGAAAACCAGGACAGTTTTAACAAGATTATGCTTAATATTAATATTGATGGGGCAGGTTACAGTGATGGCCCTCCAGCGCTATCTTTCTACGGGTTGCCTTCTTCAATAGAGACTAAAGCGCGAGAAGTTTTGGCTTCAAGCGAAGGGGTTATTGAAGGAAAGCAATGGCCGCAGGGTGATCACAGTATATTTATACAGTACGGACGCCCGGCCATAGCTGCAACATCGCACTGGTTTTCAGAGAATATGGGTAGCCAGACTATTACTCACACACCTGAAGATAAGCCGGAAATAGTCGATTGCCAAAAGCTTGTTAAGCTGTCCGAAACGCTCAACACCTTGATCCGCAAGCTCTAGTTGATTATGAAAGATATGTAAAAAAACATCAAAATGTCAAGGGGACGGAGGTTTGACAACTTCAGTTAACCCTGGTGTTCTTTCCCCGGGGCGATAAAATGCCGAGACAAGCCAGAAAGAAATTTTGGAGTGGGATATACCATGTTTATCTGCTCATCTGTAAAGCAGAGGCTATAATTGAGGCTGTCAGCCGGTGCATTAATGCAGCTGAGTTCCAGGCATTGAAACGCGAAAAAAGGGACTGGTGTTTGGAGCAGTTAAAAGAAAAGGGGTTAACAGTACGCCAGATTGAAAGATTGACGGGAATAAACAGGGGTGTTGTGCTAAAGGTATAAATTGGTTTTCAACCCCCGTCCCCTTGACATTCTTTTCCCGGACCTTAACCACCTAAAAGCCAACCCGAGACTTTGGGTAAATGATACTGCACCAAGTATAGGGAAAAGCAGAATTAGTAGTGAAGACGAACACAGGTATGGACCTAAGGATCTTTTAAACAGATTTAAAAAGGTGGTCTAACCCCCCATTATTGGAGACAAACCTATTTTTTCATTAGCATCGGAGATAGTAAAACGTAGCATTAAGAAGTATACATGAAATATAACTAGCATGATGCATATGATATGTCTAAATAGTCATAAGCGGAGCATAATCACGAAATATAGTTGTTATTTTAATAATTGCATGATATAATTTTACATACAGGTAGTAAAAGATCTCTAAATACACTCCATACCTGCCTGGTGAATCCGAGCAGGTTTTTATTGATTAAGGTATCTTCTTGTGAGTTATTATACGCTCCTTTTGCTTTTAAGAATGGTTTTAATGTAAAGAGGTGAGTCTATAAGTGAATGCTGATAATAAAGGTTACAGTAAGCTCGCTTCCCTGGTGGGACGCCTAAAAGACGGGATAAGACGTGCCTTCAGCCTGGGTTCGGGTGCCTGGAAAAGCGCGGCGTATGTGCTTCTTGCCACCGGCGCGGCCGTCTGGTTTGGCACTTTTATCGGCAGTGCTCCGGGTAGTCTTCACAGTTGGCTAGTAAACTTAAGTCTTGTCATCCTAATCGGTGTATTATCTCTTCTGCTTGGCCAGCTAATTATATTGCTGTTAGCACAGTTCCAGAAAATTCCTAAGTTTTATCGGTGGGTTTTAGTAGGAACCGTATTCCTCCTTTTCAATTTATTAAAACCATCTATCTTGCTCATCATAAACGTCATTGGTGTCCTTTTATTCCTGGTAGCAGCTTCGTCACTTGTGGGCGCAGGTATAGGAGCCTTAAAAGAAGGGCAACTGGAGAGTATGAATCGCCGGGTTGCTGTGGGTATGCTGCTCCTCGGCGGCCTGGGGCTGATTACGGCGGCCTCCTGGTTTGTCTGGAGCGGTCCGCACTACCAGTTACCTGAATATGTGTTTGAAAAACCGGCAGGTCCCGATCTTTACGGCCTGGATAATCCAGCAGAAGGAGGGCCCTATTCTGTATTGACCCTCAGTTACGGGAGCGGAACCGATCTGCGGCGACCGGAATATGGAGAAGATATAGATATTCGGACGGATACAGTGGATGTTAGCTCCATGGTAAGGGGAGGGGGAGGGATAACCGGCTGGCTGCGTAACAGCTTCTGGGGGTTCGATCTTACGGAGGCGCCCCTCAACGCCCGGGTCTGGTATCCTGAGGGTGACGGGCCTTTTCCGCTAATTTTGGTAGTGCACGGCAATCACGCCATGGACGATTTTTCCGACCCCGGATACAGCTACCTGGGCGAGCTACTGGCGAGCAGGGGGTTCGTTGTTGCTTCTGTAGACCAGAATTTTCTGAACGGGGCTGGTTTCTTTGAGGTTATTTTGGGAGGGCTGGAGGAAGAAAATGATGCCCGGGGCTATTTGCTCTTGGAGCACCTTGCTCTCTGGCACCGATGGAATTCTATGGAAGACCATATTTTTGACAACATGATCGACACTAATAATATTGCATTAATCGGGCACTCCCGCGGCGGCGAAGCTGCTGCCATCGCCGCGGCTTTCAACCACCTGCCTGCTCATCCTGATGACGCAGCACTACGTTTTGATTTCGGTTTTAATATCCGCGCTGTTGTCGCTATAGCTCCTTCAGACGGGCAGTATCAACCCCGCAAAGGCCACACTATTCTGGAGAACATCAACTACCTAACTATTCAGGGCGCGGCTGATAGCGATGTGCGCTCCTTCGCCGGGGCAAACCAGTATGACCGCGTTTCTTTTACCGACGGGGAAGATCACTTCAAGGCTGCCGTCTACGTTTACGGCGCCAACCACGGGCAGTTTAACACTGCCTGGGGGCGCGTGGATTTACCCGCTGCCCTGTGGTTCTTGAATCGTGGCGATATCATGCCCGGCGAAGAGCAGGAAACGGTGGCTGGAGTTTTTATCGGCAGCTTCCTAAAAGCTGCTCTTCAAGGCAGTGAGGAGTATAAACAGCTTTTTCAAAACCCCCTTTACGGGGGAGAATGGCTGCCGAAAGGCATCTACCTGTCCCAGTATAATAGTTCTACTACACAGCACCTGGTAAACTTTGCTGAGGATCTCAATCTTGAATCAGCTACATTGCCGGGCGGGCGGCTGAAGGGTGAAAACCTGGCTACATGGCGTGAAGAGCCTCCCACCATGGGAAGTGGACGCTCGCGAGATGCTGTGGGAGTGCGGCTGGGTTGGGATACTGAGTTGCTCGGCCTGGCTTCCTACAGCTTACAGCTTCCCCAAGACTTTGTCCTAAATCTGCAGGGAACCGGCGCGCTGACTTTTTCCCTATCCAACGTTTCCCAGGGGCAAGAACCCCTTGACTTTACCATCAAGTTAACGGATCGGGCAGGCGAAGAGGCCGCCCTGCCTCTTAGCAGAATTTCGCCTCTGCCGCCGGCGCTGCGGTACCGGATGTTTAAGCCGCCGCTGCAGGTTGCTTTCAAATCAGAACCGGTTTACACCACCTACACTTTGCAACTTGACGAATTCCTGGCAGAGAACGGGGCTGTTGATCTCAGCAACCTCGAGCTGGTTAGCTTTGTTTTTGATCGCTCACCAAAAGGAGATATCTTTCTGGATGATATCGGCTTCCGCTAATCGTTTAGCGACGTGACAGAAGTGACAAGGGACGGTAGCCTGTGCAGTAATACAGCCGATTTCCAGGCATTGAAACACGAAAAAAGGGACTTGTGTTTGGTGCAGTTAAAAGAGAAGGGGTTAACGGTACGCCAGATTGAAAGATTGACGAGAATAAACAGGGGAGTTGTGCAGAAGGCATAAATGGGTTGCCAAACCCCTGTCCCCTTGACATTAATAGAACAATAAATCCCCGCAGCAAGAACGGGCGGTAATAAGGTGGATTTTGTTGTAGGTGCTGATGTTTTGCCGTTGTTGCCTAGCAAAATGGTGATGTTATTCTTTAAAGGGGCTCCATACCTTTAAACCCTTTTTTTCTAAATGGCTGAAATCTCTGATATTGCGAGTTATTAATACCGCAGAATTTATTAATGCTGTAGCGGCGACTAAAGCATCGGGCAGTTTCATTTTACGAGAATACTTCTTCCTCCCTTGACTTTAACATTGCTTCAATTAATTCAGGTTCTTCTTTTAAAATGCCGGCTGCTTTATTTACAACCCCTTTGGATTGCTTGTGCTTTGATATTTCTATGATGATCTTGTTTTTGTATGGGCTCACTTCTACCCAGTCACCCGGTTTTATTCTAGCATCTTTTAATATATCGCCGATTTCAATACGGCCGTCTTTTTCAATTTTTTTCTTTACCTTTAACAATTGTTACCCTCCTTTCAAGGGCATTTTTTATGTTGCTAATTACTATGCCAATTATAGCATTTTAGAGGTATGGAGGGCAGTTTTAGCTTTTACCGGGACATTTACCTTTGGAGGAAGGCACTTTTTCAGTTTACTGCTGGTATCACATAACAAAATTCTACTTTCATCGGCAAAGAGTTTTAATTATAGCCGCCGGCCCGTTTCAGATCAGCTTCTGGTATGCAAGTTCACGAGGTTTAAGACATGTCAAGGTGGCGGGGGAAGCACTTGCTCAACGAAGCGGTTTGCCAGCTTAAGCCAGGTTAAACTGCCTATTCCCTGGAAATAAATGAAAAAAAGCTGACAATGTCTCCTTATTTGAACCTTGTATCCAGGTCTGCCTTTTCGTAGTTTACCCTGCAAAATTGAACAGCTACTGCAGGGAAAGGGACCTTTAACAAACGAAAGATTTCTCTTAAGGTGGCGCCCTCCTTGAGTTGAATGTATCCATTTTCGTCTGAGTGGTCCCGGTTTAAATGTGGAGGCAGGTATACTTTTACATGCATTGTTTATGTTCAACTCTTTCTGTTAAGTTGATTTCTAGAAAAAATTATACTATTAAGAAGTGGTATCAAACAAGGCAAGAAGACATTGCTTGAGATCTTGTTAAGGCAAAAAGTTTATTCTGG
>SKXC01000018.1 GCA_007128625.1 Syntrophomonadaceae bacterium
ATCAACCGGAAAACCCAGGGCCCGGGCCAGTTGATAGCTGACCCCGTTTGGTGCAGCATCATAATTTGTATGTGCACTGAATATATTAAGGCCTTTTTTAATTGCCGATGCAACCAGGAATCCTGTCGGATGATTTTCATTAATAGAAGTAAGCTTATTGTAAAACAGGGGATGATGGCTCACGATCATTTCTGCACCAATTTCTGCTGCTTCCTCTAAGGCAGTTTGATCGGGGTCAAGAGAGACAAGGATCTTTTTCACCCCTGCTTCCGGATTGCCCAGCTGCAAACCGACTGGATCTCCCGGCATGGCATTCACTGAAGGAGCAAGTTCTTCCATATAATCGATTATTTTTTTTACCTGAGCCTGCATTAAACCTATCTCCAACATTCTTTTATAATCAACCATGGTTATCTGCCATATGGTTTTGTTTAAGGGTTCTTACCCGTTATAACATTCTCCTTTAATAATTTTCTGGAATTCTTCAATCAAATGCCGGCAAACAGGACCGGGTATATCCTCACTTACCGTTCGCCCATCTATAATACTGATCGGGTGAATTTCAATTCCCGAAGAAGCAGTCCACACTTCTGATGCATGTTTTAGCTCCTCTACATGGATAGCTTCTTCAAGAAAGGAGATCTTTTGCTTTCTCATAATGTCAATAACGATACTCCTGGTAATTCCGGATAAAATTAAATTGGATTCCGGATGGGTGCGTACTTTACCATCGATAACGGCAAATATATTGGTCCGGGTGCCTTCTGTGACAACCCCTCCCGGACGGTATAATATTGCTTCTACTGCACCCGCTTTAGCAGCTTTTTTCCTGGCAAGAATATTGGGCAGCAAATTAACCGACTTAATATTACAGTGAAGCCACCTTTCATCCGGCAGGGTAATACAGCTGGCCGGTTTAAAATTGTCCAATACTGAAGCAGGTGCATCAAACTCCCTGACATACATGATCATCGAAGGCTTGATATCTGCAGGAGGCAAATGGTCTCGTTCTGCACAGCCCCTAGTTATCTGCATGTAGATGTACCCATTCTGGCATTCGCTCTTTTCAATTAAATCAGCAATATTTTTTTCAATTTCCTCGATCGTATAGGGTAGATCAATCTCAATAGCGCTGGTGCTGTTCTGGAGCCTTTTTAAATGCGGAAACAAATAAAATGGCTTGCCATTATATATTTTAATTACCTCATATACCCCGTCTCCAAAAAAGAAACCCCGGTCTTCAAGTGGTACCTTTGCTTCAGAAATATCACAGATACTGCCGTTTAACCAGGCCAAATTTTTCAATTCAAATCAGCTCCATCCTTTTTGATATGAACCAGAGTAAAAATAATCATCAAGCAGTGTCTACCTTAATTGTGCCTGTGATTAATTTAAGCTTTTCTTTCGAATTTTACGGCGCCTGAAAAGATAGTAGATAACAACTACAAGCATAAGAATAATAATAATCAACCATGTTATCAGAGGGATAGTCCAGACCGGATTAATCCTTGCTGCGGCAGAAGCATAATAAGGATCAACCTCGGGTAGGCCGGAATCACCTACAGGCTGGTTTGCTGCATATTCCACAACTGTTTGCCAGACTTTTAACTCTTCACCATCAACATAGACTATCAGTTGATCCAGTTCATCTGCTGTAACAGGATTGCCCTGCTGATCTTTTAAGACAAAGTCCAGCTGCGGCAGCATTTCGCTGACCATAGGCAGGAAAGAAACAATGTATGAATCGGTAACCAGGCAGTAAAGATCCCGGCCGTCTTCCTCCAGGGAAACATACTGATCGTCTTCAAAACCCTGCCGCCCCTCGCCTATATAGCGTTGGGCGCTGGTTACCGCCATGGTAGTCGGGATGGGCAGGTCAAGAAAGGGAACGGTAAAAAGAACTGCATTTTGCGGGTTGTAATCATAGCGCAAACCGGAAAACTGCAGAAAATAAGTATCTCCCAATGTCTCTTTCAATAAGACCGCAACTTCTAAAAGGCTGGCTATTTCATCCGCGGTCAGGTAAACAGCAACTATGGGATAACCGGCATAGCCATCAGGCCCCTTGCCCAAACCCACTATTTCAACCAGGTCATAAAAAGATACTTTACTAAAAGAGTGAGGCATGGTTCCAGGAGTAATGCTACCCCGGATCGACCCGTTGGCCTGAACAGCAAAATCAGCTCCGTGATCGGTTTTTTCGCTGGTGACCAGGCGCATGGCATCGGTAATAAAGTTGCCGGCAGGGGATTCCTGCAGGCGAGGATGGTTGGGTATTTCAAAATCAGAAAGCATGATGTAGTCATCAAGTATATCCTGGAAGCGGCCGGCTGTTTTTTCGGCAACCAGGGCATTTAATTTCTCTTTATACCGGTTAATTTCAGCATCAATTTCTAAGTCTAGGGGGATGGTGTAATCGAGAGTATGCAGAAAAGGAACTTCATTTTCTTCATTGCGAATCCGCACTTCCCTGGTAGAAGGGTTAAAGGCAAGCTCAAGCCGGCCATAGTACTCTAAAAGCGAACCGGCCTGAACAATTACTGTGTCTCCTTCAACAACCGGTTCATGCAAAGCAGTATGACAATGACCACCGACTATAACATCGATCCCGGGCACCTCACGTGCTAAATCACGATCTTCTTCTACCCCGGAATGGGTAACAGCTATAATCATCTGGGCCCCCTGCTCTCTTAGCTGATCAACCATAAGCAGGGCTGTTTCATGCTGATCAGTAAACTCTACCGGTTCGTGGGCAGCAGTTACGGAAACAGCATCTTTACCAATCAGTCCAAACAGCCCTACTTTAAGGCCATTTTCTAGAACCATCAGGTGGTTGTCACGAAAAAGGTCGTTTCGGACCAGCAAATGATCAGGCGGCGCTTCTGCATTGGAAGCAAGAACCACAGTGTTATCGTGAGCCTCCGGATAACCTGCTGTCATAAGGTAATTTGCGAGAACATCAGGACCATAATCATATTCATGATTGCCAATCACAACGGCATCATAACCGATCATCTGCTTTAAGCTCAGTTCAGGAGCAGAACCCAATGGTGCCAGCCAGCTGAATGCTGAACCCCCCAGAAAATCACCACCGGAAATAAGCAGCACCGGTTCACCAGCAGTTTCTTTTTCCTCCCTGATCATTTTTACAGCTGCAGCAAGCCGGGCATAACCACCGATAGTTGGATTTTCTCTTGCCGGATAAAAATCCACAGCCGGTGAATGGGGAATAACTGAACCATGTTCATCGTTAGTATAAAGAATAGTAAGGTTGTATTCCTGACCAGGGGCAGGCCCGGCGTACGAATAAGGAAAAGCTGAACCTGTCAAAAGCAGGATAAAGGAAAAGATAAATGTCAGGCAGATAATAATTAAATGTTTATGAGAAAAGCCCCGGGATAAAGACATATAAGCATCCTTTCTTATTATACTTTTTTATGATCACTGGTGATTATAATATTTTGTTATAAATCTTTCTATACATCTTACCACAAAACAGGGGCTAAAAAAATGTTTCCTTGGAAACAAGCAAGCTAAAAAAATACAGGTTTCATCTTTTAAAAATAATAGTTATCCTTCATGGCAATCCCCAATTCCGCAAGCTCATTTAAAACAGGCTTGTATATTTTTTTGTCCACAGGAAGTTGAACCCCATGCTCCTTAAACTCTGCGGTAAGGATTTGTTTAGCGGCAGCAGCAATCGGCAACCCGGTAGTTCTGGCCATCGCCGAATCACCGCCGGGCCTTCCATATTCGATTAAAGATGAGGTTATCTGCCCACACCTTCCATCCGGATATAAAACTTCAAATTCATGGAGCATAACAACTAAATCTCGTTCATTTTTGCCAAACTGTAATTTATTCAAAAGCAGGTCGGCAAGGATATCTCTTGCCGAGCCGCAGTTAAACGGAACCGGAACCTGATCGAACAAGCCAAGCCACTTTAAATTTTTTATAACCAGGCTGTGTTCTTGAACACCAAGATAGCTGGCTAAAGCCTGGGTTAAACCAGTCTCTTTTGGGAGACCCGGCAATTTGCAGGTGTAGTCCGCATAAGAAATATTTTTTAAATCTTTTTTTTCAGTATCGAACATGCCCATATCATGCAAACACGCTATAGTTTCGCACCAGCCGGGGTAACGGAACGTGCCCCTGTAAATGCTATTAACTTCCGGTATATTATAAATATCAACATAACAGGTGGCATCGCTGTTCGGATACTCTTCAAACCAGCCACATTCCGGCACATATTTAAAAGAATAATTCTTCATCAGATCTTTGCCGTCAACATAAACTACTTTTCCGCATTCCAGGAACTTGGCCGGACATCCACTGGCTTCAAGAACTCCTTCCGGAGACCAGGAAAACTTATATCTTAACGGTTCTAAAGCAGCCTCAGGGGCAGGTAGGCCTCCACACCAGGAGCTAAACTTTTTGACTTTGCCTCCTTTTTCTTTAACTTTATCAATTATTTGCACAGCCGACATATGATCGATGCCCGGATCCAGGCCTATCTCCCCCAGTACTGTAACACCGGCTTTTCTGGCCCGAACCTCAAGATCTCTAATGGCAGAAGAAATAAAGTTTGGAAAAACGATCGAGGTTTTATTTTCTATACATTTTTTTATTATATATTCGTCCAATGAACGGGGTAACAAGCTAACAACAAGATCAACTTTTTTGATCAGGTCATCCGTTTCCTGCAAATCGAAAGAATGTGCTTTACCCCTGGGATGACCTTCAACTACCTTTAAAGCATTTTCCAACACCTGGTCAACAACAGTAACAAAAAGATCCGGCTCTTTTAACAAGTGCCGGATGCAGGGCCCTGCTATTCGTCCAGCGCCCAAAACAAGCACATTTTTCATCATTACTCAACTCCTTAGCATACAGTCCCTCTATTCTGAAGTCCTGCACAAATTGGGCAAGACTTTTTGAAGCAATTCCGGAAACGCCCTTGTACACTTGATTTATAAGGGCTCATTTTGAAAACCAACTTTTGTTAAAAACTGGCTCGTCCAGGCAGGAAGTAACTATTGCAGCCCTGTATCTTTGATATTTTTCGGCTCAAGGCTTAATCTGCCGACTTGCTGATGATCCCCCCGCCCAGCACCTCTTCACCAAGATAAAAAACGGCTGACTGACCAGGGGTAACTGCTTTTTGCTTTTGATCGAAAACAACCCGGGCATAACCTTCCCGTGGAGGATTAAGAAGAGCAGGTACTGCTGGAGTACGGTAACGTATTTTAACCTCCACCCTGGCAGGTTCCTGAGGTGCCCCGGCAATAAAGTTTAACTGTTCAGCCAGCAGACCCTGCCTGTATATTTCTTTTTCTGTGCCCACCACTACCCGGTTATTGAGGGCATCAACACTGACCACGTAAAGAGGCTCAGAAAAAGTTATTCCCAAACCTTTCCGCTGACCAACAGTATAAAAAGCTATACCCTGATGACGCCCCAGCTTTTCACCGGCAGTAGAAATAATCTCTCCGGGGCGAACGGCTTCCGGACACAACCGCTCCATAAAAGAACGATAATCATCATCAGGAATAAAGCATATTTCCTGGCTTTCTCTTTTCCCGGCCACCTTAAGCCCCATATTCTCTGCAATTTTCCTGGTCTGCTGCTTGGTCTTATTCCCGAGGGGAAAAACTGCAGCAGCCATTTCCTCCTGCCGCAGAACATAAAGCATGTAGCTTTGGTCCTTCTGCCGGTCAACCCCCCTCAGCAGCTTATAACATCCGTTTAATGAATCATAATCTATCCGGGCATAATGTCCCGTAGCCAGACGGTCGATACCCAGCCCCCGGGCCTTCTTAAGTAAAGATGAAAACTTTATGCTGCGATTGCATTCGATGCAGGGGTTAGGGGTCCTGCCGTGTAAATACTCCCGGGTAAAGTTGCAGACAACATTTTGATAAAATTCTTCCTTCATATTCAAAACATAATGGGGAATATCGAGTACAGCAGCTACTTTTTGAGCATCGGTAACAGCATCATAAGAACAGCAGCCCTTATTTTTTTGCCCGGCCTGTTGTTCAGACAAAGGATCCACCCACAGGCGCATTGTAACCCCTGTGACATCATAACCGGCCTCTTTGAGCAATAAAGCAGCTACAGAGCTGTCCACTCCACCACTCATGGCCACCATTACCTTGTTACCTTTGCCAGCCCCGCTCAAACTTAATCACTCCGTATCCTTAAAATAACCGGCATTTTTTTAATGCTGCCTGAGAATAAAACATCTGAGAGGCAGAAATTCCCGGGGGTTTGTAAAGACAACAGTTTCTATGTCAATCCCTTCCACTGTTATTCTAATTTATATCGCCGGTGACGGCAATATAAATTAATCTTTGCCGCTTAGCAAAAGATCCTCAAAAGTTTTTTCTTGCTTTATTACCAGGGACGTGTTATACTTTGTATTGGTTTTAAAAAGATGAGAATAACGCAAACTAATCTATAACCTTTGCTTAGGAGAGGAATTAGGGTTTGACGAAATTCCTCTTTTTAATTAAATATCTAAGTAAAGGAGAATTAGTTATATGCAAGGTAAAGTAAAATGGTTTAACCCTGATAAAGGGTACGGTTTTATTGAAACGGAAGAGGGCAATGATGTATTTGTCCATTTTTCTGCTATCCAGACTGAAGGATTTAAAACTCTTGAAGAAGATCAATCGGTAGAATTTGAAGTAGTAGAAGGCAACCGCGGTTCACAGGCATCCAATGTTATTACCCTGTAACACGGGTTGAAAAATTAAGTTTTTAGGACATTCTCTCGATGGATAAGGGAATGTCCTTTATTATGAGAAAAAACCAAGAATTGATAAACTGAAAAAACTAGCAGGTGAAAGGAATTATAATATTAAATGGCAACTTTTTATGAATTTAGTTTAAGTGAACCGGTAGTGCGGGCCACTGCCAGGATGGGATTTGAAGAAACTACCTCGATCCAGGAGATGGCCATACCCATGGCCATGAATGGTGAAGATATTATCGGGCAGGCCCAGACCGGAACCGGCAAAACCGCTGCTTTTGGTATCCCCATGCTTGAAATAATTGAACCGGGGAAAAAAGAGATCCAGGGTTTGGTTTTGGTGCCAACCAGAGAACTGGCTGTCCAGGTGGCCGAAGAAATTAATGCCCTCGGCCAGTTTAAAAGAATTAGAGCCCTCCCTATTTATGGAGGCCAGGATATTCAAAGGCAGATCAAGGCCTTAAAAAATAAGCCGGAGATTATTGTCGCCACTCCCGGCCGGTTGATGGATCACATGCGCAGAAAGTTAATCAGGCTGCAGCATCTTAAAACCGTGGTCCTTGATGAAGCGGATGAAATGCTTAACATGGGTTTTCGGGAGGACATTGAAACTATCCTTGCCGATGTGCCCGGTGAGCGTCAAACCATGCTTTTTTCTGCCACCATGCCGCAGCCGATAAAAGATTTGGCCCGGCATTACATGCACGATCCTGAATTTATTAGAATCAAACCCAAAGAAATCACAGTTCCCAACACAGAACAATACTATTACCGGGTTCAGGAAAAAGATAAATTCGAGGTGCTGTGTCGCCTTTTGGATCTGAATGCTCCAGAGGCGGCAATAGTGTTTGCCAGGACAAAGCGGAGGGTGGATGAGCTCTTTGAGGCTTTAAGTAAGCGCGGATACTCTGCGGAGGCACTCCACGGGGATCTTACTCAATCCAGGCGGGATAGTGTTATAAAAAAATTTAAGAATGGAACCACTGAAATCCTGGTTGCCACCGATGTGGCAGCCCGGGGATTGGACATAGGTTCAGTAACCCACATATACAATTTTGATATTCCCCAGGATCCGGATAGTTATGTGCACCGCATCGGCAGAACCGGTAGACTGGGTAAACCCGGAATTGCCATTACCTTTGCTTCCAAGCGAGAGCTAAATCAATTGGAGGAAATAGAACGCTCAATAAAAAGAAAAATTCATCTTCAGCCGGTTCCCAGTCTTAATGAGGCTTTGGAGGGACAGCAGCGCCTTACCGTTGAAAAATTGATGCAGGTTATTGCAACCGGCGAGCACCTGGCATACAGAGAAGTTGCCCGGGAGATGCTTGAAAACACCGATGCTCTCTCTTTAATGGCTGCAGCCCTGAAACTGTTGACCAAAGAACCCGACCGGACCCCGGTCAATATTACGGTCGATGAACCCCTGGTTTTTAAAAACAAGAAGCGATCAGGCAGCAAAGATCGGAGACCGGGCTTCAGGAACAAATCGGGTGCTTATAAAAGCAAAGGCGGGCAAAAAAGAAAACATCAAAATTATTAGATGCCGGGATTTAAAATTTAATTTCCGGCAAACAAAAGGAAGGCATTACCTATGAATTTTTTTAAAAACTTTAATCCTGCTTATCCCATTATCCAAGGTGGTATGGCAGTAAGAGTATCTACGGCTCCCCTGGCCGGGGCGGTAGCAAATGCCGGAGGGGTTGGTGTAATTGCCGCCACCGGAATGAGTGTTGAAGAACTGCGCCGGGAAATCCGGGAAGCCAGGAAAATTGCCGGATCCGGGATTATCGGTGTAAATGTAATGTATGCCGTGCGTGAATTTGCCGAACTGGTTAGAGCCGCTCTGCAGGAAAAAGTAGACCTGGTCATTTCCGGGGCTGGTTTTTCCCGGGATATTTTCGGTTGGGGAAAAGAGGCCGGAATTCCGATTGTAACAATAGTTTCCACTACAAGACTGGCGAAGATAGCGGAAAAGTATGGGGCTGCTGCGATCGTTGCCGAAGGAGCGGAAGCAGGCGGTCACCTGGGCACTGATGTTGCTACGGCCAGGATTGTTCCAGAAATTAAAGGTGCTGTGAAAATTCCGGTTATAGCAGCCGGTGGGATTACCGATAGCAACGATATCACAGAAATGATGCGTCTTGGCGCTGATGGAGTCCAGATGGCCACCCGTTTTGTGTTAAGCAAAGAGTGTACGGTTGCAGAATCTTTTAAAGCCCATTACTTAAGTGCCAGAAAAGAAGATGTCGTTATTATTAACAGTCCGGTGGGCATGCCCGGGAGGGCGATTAGGAATAACTTTTCAGAATCACTGGCTCGGGGAGATAGCCCTGAAATTAATTGTGACGACTGCCTTAAAGTTTGTTCCCGGCAATACTGTATTTTAGCCGCCCTGGAAAACAGCCGGCTGGGTAAAATAGATCAGGGACTGGTTTTTTCGGGCCAGAATGTATTTAAAATAAAAGAGATTCTTTCAGTAAAAAACATTTTCCAGAACTTAACCCAGGCTTTTAAAGGCCGGAAGTAATTGCTGAATCATATTTTAACCTGGCCCAGCAGATGATTGATATATTTTTGTATTTCTGTCGGGCGTTGATACATCGATTAGCAGGTCGCATATTTTTTAAATTCATTAGAATATTTTATCAGAGATCTGCAGCCCACCAGAATCGCTATACTTTATACGGAGCATCCGGAAACCGAAGAGTCGAAAAATAATCGTCTATGGTTTCAGCCCGGCGAATCAGCAAAACCGCACCTTCTTCTTTTAACAGCAGTTCTTTTGAACGAAGTTTGCCGTTATAATTAAAACCCATGGCATAACCGTGGGCCCCGGTATCATGTATTACAATTAGATCGCCGGGTGTGATTTTTGGTAATGACCGGTTTACGGCAAACTTATCAATGTTTTCGCAAAGCGAGCCGGTTATATCGTAAACATGGTCATGGGGCAGCCCTTCTTTTCCGGGCACCGTGATGTGGTGGTAGGCCCCGTAAATGGCCGGGCGCATCAAGTCAGCCATACAGGCATCCAGGCCAACAAAATCCTTGTATTTCCTGGTTACATGACGCACCCTGCTGACCAGGTAGCCATAAGGCCCGGTAATCATCCGCCCGCATTCATAGACGATCTTTACCGGATCAAGACCGTTTTCGACTATGAGATGCTTATAATGATCATGTATCTCCCTGGACACCAGTTTTAAATCAACTGCTTCCTCATCGGGACGATAAGGGATGCCTATACCGCCTCCAAGGTTGATTAATTCCACCCCGATCCCGGTTTCTTGTTTTATCTTTACGGCCAGTTCAAATAGCATCCGGGCCGTTTCCACAAAATAACTGTCATTGAGCTCATTTGAGGCAACCATGGTATGGAGCCCAAAACGCCTGGCTCCCCTGGATGCGGCCAGCCTGTAAGCATCGATTATTTGATCCCGGGGCACCCCGTACTTGGCTTCTTTTGGTTCACCGATAATAAAATTGCCGCTTCGCAGATCACCTGGATTATAGCGGAAAGAAATCATTTCCGGGAAGCCTGCGCTCTTCTCCAGGCTCTGCACATGAGTGATATCATCTAGATTTATGACCGCTCCAAGGCGATTTGCTTCAATGAATTCTTCCGGGGGAGTGTCGTTAGAGGTGAACATAATCTCTTCACCCCTGAACCCAAGCTTATCAGCCAGCAATAGTTCAGGCAGCGAACTGCAATCCACACCGCATCCCTCTTCCTTTAAAATTGAGATTATGGTCGGATTGGGACAGGCTTTTACGGCAAAATAGTTTTTAAAACCAGGAGCCCAGGAAAAAGACTTGATGAAATATCGCACACTTTCCCTGATTGCTTTTTCATCATAAAGGTGAAAAGGGGTTTGATATTCAGATGCAATATTTTCCAATTCATTTTTGCCAAGAGGAAAAGCTTTTTTGCTCATTGAAACCTCCATTAATCCCCAATATTTGCGGGGCTGTATACCTTACATACGACTATCTTGATTTACAACTTGAGCCTGTTGAGCATACTCTTGATCGCCTCTTCAATATCAGGGCGATGGCCGAAAGCGCTTAACCGAAAATAACCCTCTCCCGAAGGACCAAATCCGGAACCCGGGGTTCCGACCACCTGCGCTTCATAAAGCAATTTGTCAAAAAAATCCCAGGAAGGCATTTTCTGCGGAGTTTCCAACCACAGGTAAGGCGCGTTAACTCCACCGTAATAATTTAGTCCCAATGTATCAAGCGCTTCACCGATAAGACGGGCATTTTCCATGTAATAATCGATTAGAGCAGCACATTCTTTCCGGCCTTTTTCTGAAAGGACAGCCAGACCGCCTCGCTGGGCAATATTAGAAGCCCCGTTAAAAAAAGTAGTTTGCCGTCTAAACCAGAGCCGATTTACCTCACCGGGTGCGCTGTCTTCGACAACAAGTTCTTCCGGCACTACCGACCAGCCCAACCGTACACCGGTAAACCCGGCCAGCTTGGAAAAACTGTTGATCTCGATTGCGCATTCTTTTGCTCCTTCTATCTCGTATATAGAACGGGGTAAATCAGGATCCGATATGTATTCAGCATAAGCAGCGTCAAAAATCAAGATTGACCTGTGCTCTCGGGCATAATTGACAAATTTTTGCAGTTCCAGGTGGTTGGCTACCGCGCCGGTCGGATTGTTCGGGCTGCACAGATAAACAAGGTCAACATCTTCAACCGGGGGATCAGGGATAAAATTATTATCCCGGTTACAGATCATATAAACAAAACCGTCATAATTGCCCACTCCTGGATTATAGTAACCAGACCGCCCGGCAATAACATTGGTATCCACGTATACCGGGTAGGCCGGATCCTGAACAGCAACCCGGTTATCAATACCAAATATAGATTGGATATTCCCTGCATCCGGCTTGGCCCCGTCACTGATAAATATTTCATTTAGATCAAGGGAGATACCCCGGCGCGAATAAAAAAGAGCCAGGGCTCGTCGTAAATCTTCGTTACCCTGTTCATCACCGTAACCGGTATAAGTAGCGGCATCGGAAAGTTTATCCACTGCCTCTCGGAGAGCGGAAACAACAGCCGGAGTAAGCGGCTCGGTGGTATTGCCAATACCCAGGCGGTGTATTTTTTTACCTGGGTATTTCTGTTGGAACAACCTCATCCTTCTACCGATTTCCGGAAACAGGTAGCCGGCGCTTAATTTCCGGTAATTTACATTAATTTTTGCCATAAAACTTCAATCCTTTTTTTCAATATCATCTTTAACTGCTTCAATTTCCAGACCTTCCAGAGCTGCTTTGATCACCTGGTAATTTTCTTCACTGGAAATGGGGCACATTGGTAACCGGAAATATTCCAGGCACCAACCTTTCATGGCCATGGCCGTTTTAATCGGAATCGGGTTGGTTTCAATAAAAGTTGCTTTAAAAAGAGGCATGAGCTGCCTTTCTATTTCTCTCGCCTGTTCCATGTCGCCGGCAAGAGCGCTGTGTACCATTTCTTTCATCTTTCCGGGCACCAGGTTTGCAGCTACAGAAACAACACCGTTTCCTCCTGCTTCAATCAGATCCACGGTCATATTGTCATCACCGCAGAGAAGATGGAAGTTTTCATGACGCATCTGGATCAATTTCTTCATTTGTTCCAGGCTGCCCGAAGCCTCTTTGACCCCGACAATATTATTGTGTTCACTCATCAGCTTGAACAGGGTCTCATTTTCAAGATTAACCCCGGTGCGGCTCTGGATATTATAAGGAATGCAGGGAATAGACACCGCTTCGGCGATGGATTTAAAATGCAGGTACAAGCCCTTCTGAGTGGGCTTCACGTAATAAGGGTTAACCAGCAGAACTGCATCCACACCGGCCTGTTCAGCATGCTGGGAAAGCTGAATGGCTTCAGCGGTAGAATTGCTGCCGGTCCCGGCAATAACCGGCACCCGACCATCGGCATACTGCACGGTCAGGGCAATAACCCGATCGTGTTCATCATGCGATAAAGTAGAACTTTCCCCGGTAGTACCACAGGGTACCAGGCCATTAATACCAGACTCGATTTGATATTCTACCAGGCGCTTGAAGGCCCCGATATCGATCGCCCCCGTAGAAGTAAAAGGGGTGATCAATGCCGTATGCACTCCTCTGAATATATTACTCATTTTCTGTACCCCCAACAATTGATTTCATCATCTGCTCAATGTTATATAAACCCTGCTTGCCGTAAATCCATTCGGCAGCGGCCACTGCCCCTTCGGCAAAGCCGCTGCGGTTTCTGGCGTTATGCTCCAAAACAATCATATCAACTTCACTGTCAAATATAACCTGATGAGTACCAGGAATCGAACCTCCCCTGGTTGAAGAAATGTTAAGCTCGGAACTGTCGATACGCCGGCCCGGTAACTGTGTAACCGGAAAGCTTTTTCTATCCAGTTCCTTGATCAAGATATCTGCAATCATTTCCGCTGTTCCCGACGGGCTTTCAGCTTTATGGCGGTGATGGTATTCATGGACCATCACATCGTACTGAGCAAATCGATTCATGATTCTACCGGCAGCTTTTATGAGGTGGAAGTAAATATTAACTCCCAGCGAAAAATTGCCTGACCAGATAAGGCCGATTCCGCTTTCTTCAACCAGCCTGGCAACTTGATCCATCCTGTCATACCAGCCTGTTGTGCCAATTACCGCTGTTAAATTCATTTTTGCATAACGTTCTATATTGTGCACTACCGCACGCGGTTCGGTGAAATCAATTATAACATCAAGTAATTCAGCCGAAGAATCCACTACTCGAGTAGTAACTTCGTCTGCTTTACTGTGCGGATCCACGACCACCGGCACCTCGTGTCCCCGGGATAGAGCTTTATGCCGGATTAAGATTCCCATTTTCCCATATCCGGAAATTCCAATACGCATCATTTATCAACTCCCAACAGGAAATCTTTTTAATAATTGCTCCACTGCTTCCTACCTTCCTTCAAACATTCCTTCAAAGTTTGCCGGATCGCTGCCGGCTTAAAACAGGTTCGTTGATACCGGGTAATCGGAGTTGAAAACGAAATAAAGTACTACGGACGGATGTCTCTTATTTACTGCTCCCTGATACATGCCGGCCGGCACTAATCAGTAACGGAGCATCTAACTTTATGCCGAAAACTTCGGCAAAAGATGTTATCACGGATCTCCATAACGAAGGTCGTGGTCACGGCCAAAATGCCTGTAGGTTACTTTTCCTGATTGAGAGGAAAATATGCTTTCCCCAAACACCCGGTTCTTACCGAGACCCTCAATATCCTGAACAGCCGCCACGTATACCTCTGCCCGGTTATTAAACATTTCTGCAACTTTTACCGCAAAGGGGCCGGTAAAAATCATCACTTCTTCGTGAGTCAGGGGATTAAAATTCAAGTGCAGCTGAATTTCAACAGCAGAGTTTTCTACCGCCAGTTTGGTAAGGCGATATAAGTCGGTCTCCTTTTCGGCCAGTTTTTTGATCTCTTCAATTTTTTCTTTAGTTAATATAATATCCTTGTCCATACTGCCATGTTCGTAAGCAGGCATTCCACATCCTGTCAGCAGTAAAAATATAACAAAAAGCACGATTAGTTTCATCCAGCACCTCGGTTAAACAGGACAGGAGAATTAAAGGAAAGGCGCCCTGCCGGGTTTATTTCCCCTGATAATAATCCTGCCTGATTTTTCAGTGTTTTCTTCTACATATTTTAAAATATTATATCATTATTATATTTGTTTTGATAAGAATTTTGAGCTGTAATTTTTATAGATGGCATCCATGACTAAACCTTGGTATACTTGCTGCAGGTAAAAATTCATTTTTTTCAAAGCCACAGCAACTATATGCTATTTCTTAAGGCGAGGTTAAGGGGCATGCAGCAAATCGTTAATGAAAAAAGAATCAGCACATTGAACAAGGCTCCTCTCTGCGACGGGCCGGTAATTTACTGGATGAGCCGCGACCAGAGAGTGGAGGATAACTGGGCCCTGTTGTATGCCCGGGAACTGGCCCTTAAAAAGAAAGCTCCCCTGGCCGTTATCTTCTGTCTCGTTCCTAAATTTTTAGGGGCGACCCTGCGTCAGTACGGTTACATGCTTAAGGGTCTGGTCGAGGTCGAAAATCTTCTCACCAGGCTCAATATTGGTTTTTATCTCTTAACCGGAAAACCCGAACTGGAAATTGCCCGATTCTGCCGCCACATGGGGGCCGGGGCCCTGGTAAGCGACTTTTCACCGCTGCGCATCAACCGGAGCTGGAAAAAAGCTTTAAGCGAAAATCTGGAAACTGCCTTTTTTGAAGTAGACGCCCACAATATTGTTCCCTGCCGGGAGGCATCGCCGAAGCAGGAATACGCAGCCTACACCTTCCGACCCAAAATCAATAAGCTGCTTTCAGAATTTATGACTGACATCCCCAAAATTACCAGGCATCCCTTCAGTCTTCCCTCACAGCTCCCGTCCATTAACTGGCATCAAGCGGCACAGGAGCTTGAAATCGATTGGCAGGTTAAAGAGGTAAATAACTTTAAAGCGGGTGAAAAAGCGGCCCGGGAAATGATGTGCTTTTTTATAGAAAATAAACTGGCCCGTTACGAAGCCGAGCGCAACGATCCCACCCTGGACGGCCAGTCCAACCTTTCCCCCTGCCTGCATTTTGGTCATTTAAGCGCCCAGCGTCTGGCCCTGCTGGTTAAAGAGGCTGACGTTCCTGATGCCAGTAAAGAAGCCTTCCTGGAAGAGTTGATCGTGCGACGGGAGCTTTCCGATAATTTTTGTTATCACAACGCGCACTACGATTCAGCGGAAGCCTTTCCCCGCTGGGCAAAAGAAAGCCTTGCTGAGCATGCCGGCGATCCCCGGGAATACTTATATGCCCCGGAAGATTTCGAAGCAGGCAAAACTCACGACCAGCTCTGGAATGCCGCCCAGACCGAAATGGTTACCAGGGGCAAAATGCACGGCTATCTACGCATGTACTGGGCCAAGAAAATTCTCGAGTGGACGACATCACCGGAGGAGGCCATGAAAATTGCCATTTATCTCAATGATAAGTACTCACTGGACGGGCGTGATCCCAACGGCTACTCCGGTATTGCCTGGAGCATCGGCGGGGTACACGACCGGGCCTGGCCGCAGCGCCCGGTCTTTGGCAAAGTTCGCTATATGAGCTACCGCGGAAGCAAATCCAAGTTCAATGTTGAAAAATATATAAGAATGCAGATTAAGGTAAAAAAAGGATAAAGCAAATCAAAATAAACAGGTGTCAAACCGGAAGCCTTCAAAACTTAAGCATATTCTGCCTGCCAAATTAATTTATATAATAACGGTTTTTGCAGTTATACTGATCAATCCCGATAATGAAGGGGGTAAAGAGGCAAATTTGGGCAAATATTGTTATTAGGAGTCAACTTATCTTGATTTGCAGCAAAGCAGCATGGTATTATGTTACCAGTAGAATAGTAGAGTTTTAATAGTATTTATAAGTACTTATCCTTGAAAAGTTATTTCCAGCTTATTTGCAGACCTGATGAACAGGCATAAAGTTTCTTTTGTTCTTATCCTGATATTGCCGTCAAATGATAGAAACGCTCGATAAAATATTAAAGGAGGACATAATGGATTACTCCACAATAAAATATGACATACATGAGGGCATCCTTATTTTGAGGCTTAACCGGCCCGATAGAATGAATGCTGTAAACGAAGAAATGTATTTTGAGATAATGCATTTGCTTCAAGAATACATGGAAAACGATGATATCCGCGTAGTGATCCTGACCGGTTCGGTCAGAACCAAGAACGGGGTTGAAAAACAGGCCTTTTGTGCAGGAGCGGATTTAAAAAAACATTCCGAAGGTGAGCGAACCCATGCCCAGAAAAGACACTATATTGAGCAGGCCCATGAAGCAACCCGGCTAATTTACCACTATCCCAAACCTGTCATTGCCGCAGTAAACGGTCCGGCCCGCGGGGCAGGAGCCGAGATGGCCTTTTCCTGTGATTTTATGATTATGGCAGATGAAGCCTCCATTGCTTTTCCTGAAATCGGGCTGGGCACCTTTGTTGGCGGCGGTGTTACCCTGCACCTGCCAAGGATCGTCGGACTGATGAAAGCCAAGGAATTGATCTTTACCGGCCGGGTTCTCAACGGGGCGGCGGCGGTTGAACTGGGAATTGCTCTTAATACATATCCCATAGCAACATTTATGGATGAGGTTTTAAAATTTGCTGCCAATATTTCCAGCAAGGCCCCTATTCCCATGAAAATGGCCAAAAAACACCTGCAAAGATCGTTTCTGCTGGATCTGGAAACAGTGCTTCAGCTGGAAGCAGACAGTATTCTTGCCTGTATGGATACCGAGGACTGGCAGGAAGGTATTGATGCTTTTGCCGAACGAAGAAATCCGGTTTACAGGGGGAGATAATTTGAATCTTGATCGGATCTTTAAAGCTGAATCAATAGCAGTGATCGGGGCGTCAAAAAATGAAGCCAAGCAAGGTTACAAGGCTCTTGCAAGACTGGTAGAGGGCAGGTATGAAGGACGAATATACCCGGTAAATCCAAAAGAAAAAACTATTTTGGGCTTAAAATGCTACCATTCGGTCCTTGATGTTCCGGGAGATATTGACCTGGCGCTCATCACCACACCGGCACATACAGTTGAGACTATAATCGAACAGTTAGGTAAAAAAGGAACTGTGGGGGCTGTAGTGATTGCAGCCGGGTTTGGTGAAGTCGGTGATGAAGGAAAATTGTTTGAAGAAGAGATTATCAAGCTGGCCAATGAAAACGGGATAAGGATCATCGGTCCGAATACACCGGGGATAATCGTCATTGAAAAAGACCTTAACCTGGTGGGATTAACCAATGTTCCGGAAGGAAATATCGCCCTGCTGACCCAGAGCGGCAATATCGCCTTAAACCTGATTACAGAAGCTAACCTCAAAAGTCAGACGGGATTTAACTATTATGTCGGTGTAGGCAATGAAGCAGATATTAAGTTTCATGAATACCTGGAATACTTTTCTGAAGACCCCGATACCAAGGTTATTCTGATGTACGTTGAAGGGCTCAGGGAAGGGCGCCGGTTCCTGCAGGAGGCAAGCAAAACCACGCAGGTTAAACCGGTCGTACTCTACAAAAGCGGAAGGTCTGTCAAGGGCAGCAAGTCTGCCGGGTCGCATACCGGGGCGCTGGCTGGTATTTCTGAAGTTTCCAAATCGGCCTTTAAAAGAGCCGGGGTTTTTGAAGTAAACAATCCTGGTGAAATGTTTCCCGTTGCCGAAACTCTGGCCCTGCTGCCCATGTTAAAAGATGACTCTATTGCCATCCTGGCTGACGGAGGCGGGCATGCCACCATTGCAGCGGATTACTTAACAGACCTGGGCATCAAACTCCCCGAGCTGACCAGTGAAACCCGGGATAAACTGGCTGCCATTCTTCCCGACAACGCATCACTGGACAATCCTGTCGATGTGGCAGGAGGAACCGATCGGGATCCCACTATTTTCGCCGATTGCGCCAAAATCTTGTTGAATGATGAAAATATCCAGGGTTTGCTGATCGTCGGTTTGTTTGGCGGTTACGGAATTCGCTTTGCCAAAAATCTGTCTTACATGGAAGAAGATGCTGCTCACCGTTTGGGAAAACTGATGGAAAAAATGCAAAAACCAATCATGCTTTTCAGCCTCTATGATTATGCCAGGCCCCATTCGCTGGAACTCTTGCGCTACTATAATATCCCCGTTTATGACAGCCTGGAGATAGCCTGTAAGTGCATGGAGGCACTATCTGCTTATGGCTCCTATCTACGTGAATACGACAAGGAAGGCAACTTCCAGCTTAACTGGAGATTTGGAGTAATTCCAGGAGGACAAAATATTATCGACACTGCCCTGGCCGAAGGCCGTAATGTACTTTTAGAATATGAGGCCAGGGAGCTTTTTAGACTGCACGGAGCACCTGTAACCCCCGATTACCTGGCAACCAGCGCCGATGAGGCGGTGACCTGTGCGGAAGAGCTCGGTTACAATGTTGCCATGAAAATAGCCTCGCCCGATATTTTACATAAATCAAAAGCCAAGGGAGTAATGCTCGGTTTAAATGATGAACCTGCCGTCCGTGAAGCATTCCATAAGATAATCAGCAATTGCAATCAAAAATATCCCGAAGCTGATATAAAGGGATGCCTTTTAACAAACATGTCAAAGAAGGGCATAGAAACAGTAGTAGGAATGAAAACAGATGATCAGTTTGGCCCTACGATCATGTTTGGCCTGGGGGGAATCATGGTATCGGTAATGAAGGATGTTTCTTTCCAGGTTGTTCCGGTCTCTGAGTACTGGGCAAAAGTTATGATCGATGAAATTAAATCGTCGGTGATTTTCGAAGGTTTTCGTGGGCGACCACCATCGGACAAGGACGCAATTGCCAAATTGATCCTGACAGTCTCAGAAGTGGCCCAGGCCTATCCCCAAATAAAAGAAATAGACCTTAACCCGGTCATTGTTCATGACCAGGGATTAACCATAGTCGATGCCAGAGTTATACTCAAATCTGCTGACTGCAGATAATAGATGTAGTTATTTTATTAAGCAGGAAAACAATTTATCTAAAGAGGATGATATTTGATGGAAACAGCTACGAATATTACAGCCCTTGAAAGAATATTTAAAGCCGAATCAGTAGCAGTGGTCGGAGCTTCAAAAGATGAGGCCAAGCGAGGTTACCAGGCAATTAAAATTCTTTTGGATCAAAAATATGATGGCCGGATCTATCCGGTTAATCCCAAAGAAAAATCTATTCTTGGTTTGAAATGTTACAGCTCAATCCTGGATATCCCCGAAAAAATTGACCTGGCCTTAATCACCACTCCTGCCCGTACTCTTAAGGGAATTCTTAAGGATTGTGCCGAAAAAGGCGCTGCGGGTGCGGTGATCATTGCCGGGGGTTTCGGCGAACTGGGAGAAGAGGGAAAAGCCTTAGAAAAAGAAATTGTCAATAGCGCTAATGGGGTCCGGATCATCGGACCGAATACATCCGGGATGATCAGCGTGGATAAAGGGCTTAACCTGGTCGGGCTGCAAAATGTACCGCGTGGTTCCATAGCCCTGCTTACACAGAGCGGTAACATTGCCCTGACCCTGATCACCGAGGCCGGCCTTAAAAGCCAGATGGGCTTCAACTACTACGTGGGTGTTGGCAATGAAGCCGACCTTAAGTTTCACGAATACCTGGAATATTTTACTTCTGATCCCGATACAAGTGCTATTTTGATGTATGTTGAAGGGCTCAGGGAAGGACGAAAGTTTTTACAGCAGGCAAGCAGAACCACAAAGGTAAAGCCGATTGTCCTTTTCAAAAGCGGAAGATCCTCCAAGGGCAGCAAATCTGCCGGGTCGCATACAGGCGCCCTGGCCGGAATATCCGAGGTGGCCAATACCGCTTTTAAAAGAGCGGGGATCATTACAGTGAATCATTCCGACGAGATGTTTCCCATTGCCGAGTCCCTGGCCTCTCTGCCGGTGATCGAAGAAGCTTCTATCGCAATTCTTGCCGATGGGGGTGGGCATGCTACCATTGCAGCAGACTACCTGACCGAGCTGGGCATTAAAATTCCGGAACTAGAAGAGGAAACCAGGGCCAAGCTGGCAGCCATATTACCCGACAATGCTTCCCTGGCTAATCCTATTGATGTGGCAGGTGGAACCGATCAGAATCCGGCCATTTTTGCCGATTGCTCGGAAATCCTGCTTAATGATAAAAATATTCACGGGCTTCTAGTAGTAGGCCTGTTTGGTGGATACGGTATCCGCTTTGCCAAAAAACTGGCCTTCAAAGAAGAAGATGCCGCCCACCGTATGGGCAAGCTGGTTAAGAAAATCCGTAAACCTATTGTTCTTCACAGCCTTTATAATTTTGCCAAGCCGCATTCTCTGGACCTTTTGCGTTATTACAAGATCCCGGTCTATGATTCACTGGAAATTGCCTGCAAATGTGTAGAAGCCCTATCCTTTTATGGAGCCCACCGGCAGGAAGAAAATGCAGAAGATAAATTCCACTTCAACTGGGGGGCAAAAGCTGTCCCGGAAGGGCGTAAAATTATTGAAAACGCCCTTAGTGAAGGGCGAACAGCGCTACTGGAACATGAAGCCAAAGAACTATTAAAACTGCAGGGAGTGTCAGTATCCCTGGACCGGCTGGTGGTTAATGAAGACGAAGCGGTAGAAGTGGCCGCCGAAATGGGCTACAATGTGGCCATGAAAATCGTATCGCCCGATATCCTGCATAAATCAGATGCCGGAGGGGTAATGTTAAAGCTAAAAAATGAACAGGAAGTTCGTAAGGCTTTTAATAAAATAATGGAAAATGCATATGAATACCTGCCTGACGCCGACATCAAGGGCTGTATTCTATCACCGATGTCCGGTGATGGAGTAGAGGTAATCATCGGAACCAAGAATGACGATCAATTCGGACCAATCATTATGTTCGGACTGGGCGGTATACTGGTGGAAGTGGTTAAGGATGTTTCCTTCCGGGTGCTTCCGGTAACGGAAAAATGGGCTGAATCAATGATTAATGAAATTAAGTCGTCGGCTATCTTAGACGGTGTCCGCGGTAGGCCTCCCTGTGATAAAAAGGCTATTGCCAAACTGATCGGAAAAGTTTCAGAAGTCATCGAGGCTTATCCGGAAATTCATGAAATGGATCTCAAC
>SKXC01000144.1 GCA_007128625.1 Syntrophomonadaceae bacterium
CATTTATTTTCAGTGCAGTTTTTTCTATCTCCGCCATTTCTTCTGGCTCAGCCAATCCCATGGCATAGATATGGTAGTGGTTGATCATCGGATCATGCAGTTGATCGTCTTTGAGTGAAAACTCAAGTACTGTTTTTTTCAGCTCGGTCTTTTCCGGAATACCGAGACGCTTGGTTAAACTTCCGGTCGCTATGTTACGGACAATTACCTCCACCGGAATAATTTCCAGGGCTTTTACCAGCATTTCACGATCACTGATATCCTTTTCATAATGGGTCTCGATATCATGTGTTTCCAGATACTTAAAAAACAGAGACGAAAGCCTGTTGTTAAGAATACCCTTATCTTCCAGGCGATCTTTCTTTACCCCGTCAAATGCGGTGGCATCATCTTTAAATTCAACCAGCAGTAATGAAGGATCATCGGTAGAAAATATTTTTTTTGCCTTGCCTTCATACATTAACTTACCTTTTTGCATGGTCTTTATCATCCTTTCTCATCAAATGTCCTGCCCGAAACAGGCCTTTTCCCCATCAGGTATTGTGATAAATATTTAGAGCTCACCGGTCAAGATTGATTTTTAATTATAAACCCAGGCGTTGAAAGATGTGATCAACCTGCCGTAAATAATGGCCCGGGTCAAAACAGCTCTCCAATTTTTTACTGCCCAGCTGTTCTATCACGATATTTTCTTCAGCGAGGATCTCTTTTAACGGACGTCCCGTATTCCAGGAACTCATGGCACATTCCTGGACCAGGTTATAGGCTTTTTCACGCGACAAACCACTTTCAACCAGCTCCAAAAGGACCCTCTGAGAATAGATCAATCCGCCGGTCAGTTCAAGATTACGGGCAAGCTGACCGGGGTATATAACCAGCTCTCTGATCACCCTGCTCATTTGCTGGATCATGTGATCTGCAACGATAGTGCTGTCCGGCAAAATTATTCTTTCCACCGAAGAGTGAGAAATGTCGCGTTCATGCCACAGGGCCACGTTTTCAAGGGCTGTCCCGGAGTACCCCCGGAGCAGCCTGGCCAAACCGCAAACCTGCTCACAGGTAACCGGATTGCGCTTATGAGGCATGGCTGAGGATCCTTTTTGACCGCTGTAAAATGGTTCTTCCATCTCCCTGGTTTCTGTACGCTGCAGGTTGCGGATCTCCAGGGCTATCTTTTCCATGGTGGCCCCAATAATCGCCAGTGTGCAGATAAACTCAGCGTGCCGGTCCCGCTGCAAAACCTGGGTCGATACAGGCGCCGGTTTAAGGCCCAGTTTTGCGCAGACATATTCTTCAATAAAGGGATCAATGTGAGCAAAGTTGCCCACTGCGCCGGATAGTTTACCTACCCGGACTATTTCGGTGGCCCGGTCCAGGCGTTCCCTGTCGCGCCGGACTTCAGAAAGCCAGAGGGCAAATTTAAGGCCCAGAGAGGTCGGTTCTGCGTGAACTCCGTGAGTGCGGCCCACTACAGGTGTTTCTTTATGCTTCCGGGCCTGCTCTATCAATATATTTTCCAGTTCTGAGAGTCCTGAATCGATCAAAACTGCTGCTTCTACAATTAAAACAGATAAAGCAGTATCAACAACGTCATAGGAGGTCAGACCGTAATGAAAATAGCGTGCTTCTTCTCCCAGTGATTCACTCACACAACGGGTAAAGGCAACCACATCGTGCCTGGTCTCTTTTTCCAGGGCTTCAATTCTGGACAGGCTAAACGAAGCGTTTTTGCCAATCAGGGCCGCGGCCTCACCGGGAATTACCCCCAGCTCCGCCCACGCTTCAGAGGCCAGGATCTCCACCTTCAAAAATTTATGGTAGCGGTTTTCCAGGCTCCAGATTTTACCCATTTCCGGACGGGTATAGCGGTCTATCATTCGGTTTCACCTTCAGCGGAACGCTTGCATTGGGCACTTTGTTCCCGGAGTTTGCAATCTTTTTCCTCTACTTTTGCCGCCAGTTCCCGGCGATAATTGTTTAGTTTATGGCGCAGTTTTTCATCCTGCAGGGCCAAAATTTCCACGGCCAGTAAACCGGCATTAAAAGCTCCGTTGACGGTAACCGTGGCAACCGGAATTCCCTGGGGCATCTGCACTATCGAGTATAAAGAATCGACCCCCTGCAGCGGTTCAATGGCAATCGGTACCCCGATCACCGGCAGCAAAGTCATTGAAGCAAGAACACCTGGTAAATGGGCAGCCCCTCCGGCCCCGGCAATAATGATTTGAATACCGCTATCGGCTGCCCCGCGGGCATACCTCGCAGTCTTTTCCGGATGACGATGAGCACTGGATACAACCATTTCATAGCTGACTCCAAAAGTGTCAAGCGCTTCTGCACATTTGTTCATTATAGGCAGATCCGAATCACTGCCCATCACAATTCCCACCCTGACTTCGGACATTTTATCAACTCCATTACCAACTGACATATATTTTTATATACTTTCCAGGTACTACCAGTTAACTCAGGCCCTGAACAGGTCCTCTTAACTTCAGTTTAATATCTAATCCGGTTTAGTATTTTGATTCTGGCCCCCGTTTTTTAACCGGGGGCCTTTACAATCATTTACTTTTACCGGGCATCTTTATATGGGCCAGAAAAAATGAACCAGGGAAACCAGGGCCAGGATATAAAGCAGCCAGTGGACCTGTTTGGCTTGTCCGGAAACTACTTTTACCAAAGGAAAAGCGATAAAACCAAAAGCTATACCATCGGCAATGCTGTAAGCCAGCGGCATAAATATTATCGTCAGAAAGGCCGGCAGAGCTTCGGTAAAATCGTTAAAATCAACCTTCATTACCGCCCCCATCATCATTACCCCGACGATAACCAGGGCCGGCGCAGTAGCTTCACTTGGAACCAGTAAGGCCAGGGGGGCAAGAAAAAGGGCTAAGAAAAAAAGCACTCCGACAACAACCGATGTCAATCCGGTCCGGCCGCCTTCTGAAATACCGGCCGTTGACTCAATATAGGTGGTTACAGTACTTGTCCCTACCAGGGAACCGCCGACAGTTCCTATGGCATCGGCAAGCATAGCTTTATTGACCTTGGGCAGGCGGCCTTTGTCATCAAGATAACCGGCCCTGGCCCCGGTGCCCAGCAAAGTGCCCATCGTATCAAATACATCAACAAACACAAAAGAAAATATCACGAAAAAAGGTATGGCCAGGGTCGCCCTGAAGTCAAGCTGGAATAAAACTGGCGCCAGGCTGGCGGGGGGACCAAAAATGTCACCTAACCCGGTGGGAAACGGCTGGATACCCATAAAAAAGCTGACGATTGTAGTAAGCAGGATGCCAATCAGGATTGCGCCCCTGACCTTGCGGGCCATCAGGACAGCAATAAAGACCAGTCCGATTAATGAAAGCAGCGGTCCTGGCGCGCTCAAATCACCCAGGGTGACCTGGGTTGGTTCATAACCGACAATAATACCGGCATTCTGCAGCCCGATAAATGCAATAAACAGGCCGATACCGGCGGCTACTGCGTTCTTTAAACTGGCAGGAACGGCGGCATCAAAATGAGAAATGGCCCCGGTAACTGCCAAAATAAAGAAGACCACGCCGGAAATAAATACCGCTCCAAGGGCAGCCTGCCAGCCGTACTGAGCGGCAACAACAAAAGCAAAAAAGGCATTTAAGCCCATTCCGCTGGCCAGGGCAAAAGGATAATTAGTCAAAAAACCCATTAAAATCGTTGTCACCCCGGCGGCAATAATTGTGGCAGTCATTACTGCGCCAAAATCCATACCGGCGGCACTGAGTATATCGGGATTAACAAATATAATATAAGCCATGGTCATGAACGTAGTTAAACCGGCAGTAATTTCAGTCTTTACATTGGTTTTATTCTCTTTTAACTTGAAAAGATTATTCATATTTTACCTCCTAGGGATTAATTAAACAGGAAATGAATAGTGATTTTAAATGAAATAATAATTAATATCGTCCAAATCACAGCCCGCTCAAAATGAAATTTGCCCGATCACCTCCAGGTAAAATATTAAAAGCCCGGACAGATAGGTATCGAGTGAAACCTACCCGCCTGGGCTTTTATCCCTCCGGTGTGGCACCCTTAAACTTTTACAGTTCGTCGATAGTGCCTGTGCCACTTGGACCAGCCCGGGAAATAGCGACAGAAAAATAGCCCGGTGTCAATCATATCCCGGCGGAACCCTAGGCACACTTTCCCTCGGTTATAAAATATATAATCATCTTCACATAACAAATAATATTTTTCGCCATATATTTTTATAATCCTTCAAATTCTAAAAATAAACTGAAACCATTAATATTTTTATCCAGTGCACTTTGAAACACAACCCGCTCCATCAGTTAAATTCCTGCGGCAGGTGTACAAAAAAAAAGCCCCCGCCATCAAGCGGGAGCCTTGGTTTATTCTTAGAACAGGCTTATCTTACATCATCGGCATTCCGCCGCCGGGCATTCCACCACCGGGCATTCCGCCGCCGCCGTTTTCCTCAGGCTTATCGGTTACCACTGCTTCAGTAGTCAGGAAAAGGGCGGAAATGCTGGCAGCATTCTGGATTGCAGAACGGGCCACCTTGGTCGGATCAACAATTCCGGCCGGGATCATAGGTTCAAATTCACCGGTCATGGCGTTGAACCCAACTCCTTTATCCATCGATTTCAGTTTTTCTACAATCACAGTGCCTTCAGCTCCGGCATTGTAAGCAATAATCTGCACCGGGTCTTCAAGAGAGTTCTTGACAATACTCATGCCTGTCTGCTCATCACCGGTTGCTTCTTTTTCCAATTTTTCTATAGCAGGTATTACACTTAAATAAGCGATCCCGCCTCCGGGAACTATACCTTCTTCAACTGCGGCCCGTGTTGCCGATAGGGCGTCTTCAATCCGCAGTTTTTTCTCCTTCATTTCGGTTTCGGTTGCTGCACCGACTTCGATTACAGCAACACCACCGGCCAGCTTGGCCAGGCGCTCCTGCAATTTTTCGCGATCAAAGTCAGAGGTGCTGTCGTCAATCTGGGTCCGAATCTGGGATATACGCTTCTTGATTTCTTCAGAATCACCGGAACCGTCCACAATAACGGTTTCTTCCTTGGTGATGCGAACCTGGCGGGCACGACCAAGCATATCGATCTCGACATTTTTCAGGTCGATTCCCAGGTCCTCAGATACTACCTCACCACCGGTCAAAACGGCAACATCTTCAAGCATTTGCTTCCGCCTGTCACCAAAACCGGGTGCCTTGACTGCCACACAGGTAAAAGTGCCGCGCAGTTTATTGACAACCAGGGTAGCCAGGGCTTCTCCTTCAACATCTTCTGCGATAAGCATTAGAGACTTACCCTGTTGGACAATTTTTTCCAGCAGCGGCAGCAGGTCATGAATATTGCTTACCTTGCGATCAGTTAAAAGAATATACGGTTCCTCTAATACCGCTTCCATCTTTTCGGTATCGGTAACCATGTACGGTGAAATGTAACCCCGGTCAAACTGCATCCCTTCGACTACTTTCAAATCGGTGGTAAAGCCTTTTGATTCTTCCACGGTAATTACACCGTCTTTACCGACCTTTTCCATGGCTTCGGCAATTAGTTCGCCAATCGTCTCGTCATCGGCAGAAATTGCTGCTACATGGGAAATATCTTCCTTGGTTTCAATTGGGTTGCTCATACTTTCCAGTTCTTTAACCGCAGCTTGCACCGCTTTTTCAATTCCGCGTTTCATGATCATCGGATTGGCTCCTGCGGCAATATTTCTGAGGCCGTCGCGAATAATTGCCTGGGCCAGTAAAGTAGCAGTTGTCGTGCCGTCTCCGGCAATATCATTAGTTTTGGTTGCTACTTCCTTGACCAGCTGGGCCCCCATATTTTCAAAGGGATCTTCCAAATCAATTTCACGGGCAATAGTAACCCCGTCATTGGTAATCTGGGGAGAACCGAATTTCTTGTCTAAAACGACATTTCGGCCTTTCGGGCCGAGAGTTACTGTTACTGTATCGGCCAGTTGATTAACTCCTCTTTCCAGTGCACGTCTGGCTTCATCTTCAAAAATTATCTGTTTTGCCATATTATAAAACCTCCTTATACTTGGTTAAAATGCTTGTAGCTTTCTTTTAAAAATAATTCCTAATTCATAAGGGCGAGAATATCATCCTGGCGTAAAATCAGGTATTCCTCCCCATCTACCTTCACTTCTGTGCCTGCATAGCGGGAAAAAATAACTTTATCGCCCACCTTGACTTCCATCTCCTGCTTGGTGCCATTTTCAAGGACTTTTCCTGTACCAACAGCTTTAACTTCACCCTCCTGGGGCTTTTCCTTGGCCTTATCAGGCAGCACAATACCGCTGGCTGTTTTTTCTTCCGCCTCCAAAACCTTGACAACAACACGGTCTGCTAATGGTTTGAGGTTCATTCAACCTGCCTCCTTTATACATTTTTTTAGCAGCACTCTATAATGGTGAGTGCTAACATGATCAAATAATATAATACTGCAAACAATATTGAGGAGCAAATATAATGACAGGCTCACCAGGAGCCTGTCACATGTTATATTGAATATTATTAAACTTATAGTCTTATTAACTACATATTTCTACATATTACGTCATATTACAAGATTTAAACGCATTAGCACCTAAAAACAGCCCAGCTGGCAGCTGATAATTTTTACTTCAAGCTCATTACAGGTTTTACCAACTTCGGCGGTAGTAGAGCCCGTATCTTTGGCAATTTTAAAAGCCTGGCTGCACGGCAGCTTTAAATCAACGGCTTCACGTAAAATACGATCCTTTAACTCTTGTTGATTTGCCGCATTCATAGTCACACCTCCTTGCAAAATTAAATATAATACCTGTATGACAAA
>SKXC01000136.1 GCA_007128625.1 Syntrophomonadaceae bacterium
AATATAAAAATAATTTTAAATAGGTGTTGACAAAATAACATCACTGATCAATAATAATTTTACCAGGTCCCGAGAGACTGGACAGCGAACCGGATCCGGTTCGTGGGGGAAAACCGAAGTGGAAGAAGGGCTTACCGGAATCCCTGTAGGGATTATCCCCGATACCGGATCGCTGAAAGAGCCGGTACAAAGATGGCTTTAAGGGCCAGAAAGTACTGGAAAGCACAGCACGGAAGGAAGTAGCTGCCCGGAGGTTAAGGGGAAGCCATCCAGAGGTGGTGGCGGAAGCTAAACTGTAGAGGGGTTAGTGAAGAGACTCCGACGGAAAGCTTAAGGCCTGTTGGGACCTGGTTTTATTATGTACATCAGCTGAAACCCTTTAAAAATCTCTATAAATCAACAGGTAAATGATTAGCAGGTCTAATTGTATTCTTTATAGAACTAAAATCCCAGGCTTCATTTTTTATAAGCAACCAGGGTCAGATAAATAAACTTGTGAAGAAAGGGAAAAAAGTTGAATTTAAGCAATATAGGCGAAGTAGGCAAGCTGTCAGGGAAAGTAATTAATAATGTCAACAAGGTTATGGTGGGAAAAGAGAAGCATGTAGCATTGATTTTAGCTGCCATGTTCTCCGGTGGGCACATTTTAATTGAAGATGTTCCCGGGATAGGTAAAACAATGCTTGCTAAAAGTATGGCCCTCTCTCTTGATTGCACTTTTAAAAGAGTTCAGTGCACACCGGATTTATTGCCGGCTGATATTACCGGCAGTTCAATTTATAACCAGAAGCTAGCTGAATTTGTCTTTAAAGAGGGGCCTTTGGTAACACAAATTCTACTTGTTGATGAGATAAACCGCACTACACCAAGAACACAGTCAGCATTACTGGAAGCGATGGAAGAACGTCAGATCACAACCGATCAGGGAACTGTTAAACTGCCTGACCCTTTCCTGGTTATTGCCACCCAAAATCCTATAGAACTGGAAGGGACTTTTCTTCTGCCTGAAGCGCAGCTCGATCGTTTTCTTTTTAAGATAAACCTGGAATATCCTTCCAGGGAAGAGGACATGGCTATCCTGGAAAGGTTTTCTAAAAGTAGTCCTTTACAAGATTTGAGACCCGTTGTTACTGCTGAAGACCTGATCAGGGCGAGAGAATACTGCCGCCTGGTAGAGGTTTCTGAGCCTGTGCGTGATTATATTATTGAGCTTATTTATGCATCAAGAAAACACCAGAAAGTTGAACTGGGGGCCAGCCCACGGGCTATGTTAAACCTGTTTCATGCTTCGCAGTCACTGGCAGCAGTGAGGGGGAGAAGTTTTGTCATTCCTGATGATGTTAAGTACCTTGTCCCCTTTGTGCTTTCTCACCGATTGATAACTGGGCTGGAAAGCTCTCTGAAAGGAACACAGGCCTCTGATATCTGTGCTGAGATAATTACATCGGTTGAAGTTCCTGTAGAAAAGACAGGTGAAAGTGATCAATGATTGAACGTTACTGGCTGACTGCAGCAATAGCCCTGTTTTTAGCTGGTTTGGCTCTTGAGGAGTTTATGCTTCTTCTGGTAGCTCTATTATTTTTCTTAACATTTTCCTCAGCTATATTATGGAGCCGTTATGTTTTCTCACGCCTGCGCATTACCCGCAGCATTAAAGAGAACAGGGCATTTTGTGGCGATACAGTAACCCTCGAAGTAGAAGTTGCCAACAAAAAACTGCTTCCCCTGTTGTGGCTGCAGGTTGATGATGAATTCCCCACCGGGCTCTCTCTTATTGATGGGTATTTGACCAAATCTGAAAAACCTAAAAAGATGAACATGACCAGCTATTTTTCTCTTGCTCCTTACCATTCTGTCAGGAGATATTTTCGTATTAAATGCCTGGAAAGAGGGGTATACCATTTTGGTCCTGCCACCCTCAAATCTGGTGATCCCTTTGGCATCTATAAGAAGACTCTGGATGTGCCTGCATCTGAAAGGTTAATTGTTTATCCTGCAGTTGAGCCGCTGGAAAAATTCAACATAAAAGCAGATCAGTTTTTTGGTGAGATAAGGGTCAATAGTCACCTTTACCAGGACCCGGTCTATCCTGTAGGTGTTAGGCCATTCAGACCGGGTGACAGTCCTCGCCATATTAACTGGCGGGCTACTGCAAGAATGAGGGACTTACAGACAAAAAAATTCGATCATAATGTTACCATGCAGCTTTCATTGTTCGTTGATGTTCGCACCATTGAACGTCCCTACTGGGGGACTAACAGGGATACAATGGAAAGAGTAATTAAGCTGGCTGCTTCTATCGCCTGTGAAACATTAAACAAGGGATATGCTGTTGCTCTCTTTGTGAATGAATTGATTTCATTTTATTCCCGGTTTGCTTTTATTAAGGTGCATTCGAGTTCGCATCGAACACAAGCCAGAATGATCCTGGAAGCCCTGGCAGCTGTACGTTCTATTGAAGCGCTGCCAATCCATCGGATGATTGCCCTGGAGCAAAATAAACTGCCGCCTGGCGCCTCGGTAGTCGTTATAACAGCTATGCCGGAACCATCCCTGCTAAAATACCTTGGCGGACTAAAGAAATCGGGTCAGGGTGTTATTCTCTTTGATTTGGGTGGCCGGTCAGGGTCAGATACCATGGCCGGGGATTATAGAATAGTTAATGTGCCTGTGGGGGAGATCAATACTGCAAAAAAGGATGAAAGGTTGGCAGCTTTATAAAATGGGACTTAACGCCAGGATATTTTCGGCCCCGGGAACAACGCAAATTATTAAAGGTCCTATATTGCTATGGACGATTTCTATTATTAAGTACACTGCCGAACTATGTTTACTTTTTCCCTGGCTTTACTGGCTGGCTGCCATGCTCTACAGGGACTTAAATACAGCCGGGTTTATGAGCTTTCCCCTGGCTCTGCTGCTGGGGTTAACCGGTTTGCTAACAGGTTATTTTTATCAAACCTCTGGCATGTCAACTATAAAAAAGACAGTTTTAAGCAGCACAGTGGGCCTTCTGGCCTCCGTGTTATTCATTTATTTACATTCGCGAAATGTTTTATCAGTCAGCCTTATCAGTTTTGACATAAACAATCCGGTTCTCTTTTTACTACCTGCTGCTTTTCTCTTCTGGTGGCGGGGTTTACTGCTTGGGTTGAGAGAAATTATGGGCGATGATTTGCTGGCTTTCTTTATTAGAGGATTTCTGGCCTACGCTGTTATTGTTTTCTTGTTAATGTACCAGGCTAAAAACCCCTTGTTTCCGGAAATGATTTACCTGCAGAGCTTTCTTAGCTATTATATAACTGCTTTTTTTCTGTTAACTTTAATGTCTCTTGGCTTAAGCAACCTTACCTCTATTTATGGCTCCAGGGGAAAGGTATCCTTTATTTTTATGCGCTGGGTGGCAGTTTTAATACTGTTGGTAACAATAATCACTGTTTTGGCTCTTACTATATCCAGCGCGGTTTCTTACGATTTATGGCAATTATTCTTAGGTATATTAGGTGCTGTTTCTGCAGTTGCCGGCTTTCTAATCTTTTTAATCTTCTCTTTATTGCAGTACCCTGTTGCCTGGTTTGTTACTTTTCTGCAAAAGCTTTTAGCAGGCCGGGGGGTGGAAATCTTAGAGGTGGAACATGATCTTAATCCCATAGGTTCCTGGGATTACGAAATTGTTATCAATGAATATAGCATCAATATTCCTGATTTATCAGGGGTCATCCCCTGGGTTATTCTTGTAATTGTTACTGGTTTGCTGGCATATCTAATCGTTAGATCTTTTTTCCGGCTACATCAGGCAAATGGCGCAAATAATTTGGTAGAGGTGCACGAGAACCTGTTTAGCTGGGGCATCTTTAAATCGGATCTGCACTCACTGACAAAGATATGGCATAAACCGGACAAACTGCTCGGCAAGGCTAAGAAAGGCCTCAGAAGAATAGCCCGGCATGACTACCATTTTGATAACATCCGATCCTTATTTAAAGTTTTACTGACCCACACAGAAGAAGCCGGATACGGCCGCCAGGAATCAGAAACAGTACATGAATTCCTCAGGCGCCTTGAAAGCGAAAAGAATGAATTGCCACCCTTGCAATTGCTGGCCGACTATTATGTTGTGGAACGGTACAGCTGCAGAAAACTTGATGCTGAAGAAGTTAATCAAGCTAACCAGATATTTTCTACTATCATAAAACAATTATAGGACCACCTGGCTGGTTATGCGAGGAGGAAATCAACTTATTTCAAAGTTTTGATCAACCCCGGGTTTCCATTGGATTTCTATTTCAAACGTATTCTTTTCTCCCCTGGTTTTGTACTGCAGTTCCAGCTCGATATGCCCCGAAGGATTGATTTCATAGCTGTCCTGGCCTTGTTTAATTGTAAAGCTTCCTTCCTCGATTAACTTTTGCCCGATGTTGACCAGGTACTTGCCGATTTCTTCTTTGCTCATGGCTTGTTCCAGGTCTACGTGGATCTGTTTAGCCGGTTTATCATGTTTGCTCATGCCTGTAATCTCCTTTCACTGGTTAAGTTTTATATATAATAACATAGAAATATCTCAGATTCATATTCAAAACCGCTTTATTTTCATGTTTTATGGCTTAAAATATTTTTATTGTCTTCAGAAGGTTTGCGATCTTATCCTGACTCTTGCATTAATATTATCATTTGGTTAGAATGATAATTAAGTTTTAGAAGATAAGAGAGGAAAGGTTATGATGGATAATAAAATTGGTTTGATCGGCTGCGGCGCAATGGGATCAGCCCTGGCCAAGGGTATGGTTAAAAAAGTCGGTGTCGATCCCTCGTTAGTACATATCTATGATATTAATAGGGAAAGACTGGACGATTTAGCCAGTGAACTTGGTGTTATAAAGGCAAATGATCCGGAAGATTTAATACTGAAGTGCCGGAATATATTTATTGCTGTAAAACCACAGGATATTGAAAGCCTGCTTTATTCGATCAAAGATTTTGTTCAAGAGGGGCAGATATATGCTTCCATCGCTGCCGGCATTACAATTAATTTTATTGAAAGCTGCCTGCCCCCGGACAGTAAAGTTATTCGGTTAATGCCCAACACACCCTGTTTGCTTGGAGAAGGAACAATAGCAATTAGCACCGGTGAAAATGTCACAGCTGAAGAACGCGATGAAATTATCGATCTGCTCAAATCAATGGGGTTAACTATTCGTATTCCTGAATATTTGATGGATGCTGCAACCGGATTGAGCGGAACTGGTCCGGCCTATGTGTTTCTTTTTATTGAAACCATGATTGATGCCGGAGTAGCAGTCGGATTTCGACGCGATGTTGCCTCTCAAATGGTAATTCAAAATATAATCGGGTCAGCGCGCATGCTTCAGGATAATAAACAGCATCCCGCCGAATTAAGGAACTCGGTAACTTCACCTGCCGGAACAACCACGGCAGCTATGCATGTTTTAGAAGAATCAGGTTTTCGAAGCTGCCTGCTTAAATCTGTAATAGCAGCAACAAAACAAGCGGAGAAATTGCGCCGTGGCTAAACAAAAAACAACTCCTAAATCTATTTCATCCTGCCGGGTTGTTGTTAAAGTAGGAACCCGCCTGTTAACCCACGCAACCGGCAAATTAAACCTGGGATACATGGAAAAGGTGACCCGGGAATTAGCTGATTTGAGCAACCAGGGTCATGAAGTTATCCTTGTTTCATCAGGGTCTATCGGTGCCGGCCGGGGAAGGCTTAATATTGACCGGAATCCCCTGTCAATTCCAGAAAAACAGGCTATAGCAGCTGTAGGACAGGGACTACTGATTCAGATTTATGAAAAGCTTTTTGCGGAGTACGGACTCATAGTAGGCCAGATACTATTAACCCGTACTGATTTAATGAGCAGAAGACGCTATATAAATGCATGTAATACAGTTTTAACCCTCCTCAAACTGGGGGTCATCCCCATTATCAATGAGAATGATTCTGTTTCAGTAGAAGAATTGAAGTTTGGTGATAATGACCGGCTTTCTGCCCTGGTAGCCGGGTTAAGCGATGCCAACTTACTGGTTATTCTAACTGATATAGACGGTCTGTATAACTGCAACCCCCGGAAATATCCTGAAGCCACTTTAATTCCTTATGTTGAAAAAATTGATGAAAAAATCAAAGCAGGAGCTGAAGAATCTCATGATAATTTGGCGACTGGAGGGATGGTTACCAAGTTACAGGCAGCCGAAATTGCCACTAATTCAGGGGTTGGAATGTACATTACCAATGGCTATGACCCCGGTGTGGTAACCAGGTTGATTAATGGAGAACATATCGGCACTTATTTTCAGCCCCAGGAACGCTACTTAAGCAGGAGAAAAAGGTGGATCGCTTATGGCCAGGTTGCCCGGGGCAGTGTAACAATTGACAAAGGGGCCTGTAATGCTCTCCGTTTCGAAAATAAAAGCCTGCTTCCAGTGGGAGTTGTGGACGTTGAAGGTTCTTTTGCAGAAGGAGACCTGATTACAGTTAAAGATTCCGATGGCACTGAACTGGGCCGGGGTTTAACCAACTTTTCTTCTGAAGAATTGATCTGGATTCAAAAAAAAAGCAGCCCCGATATTGCCAACCTAATTGACAGGCCAGTTGCTGAAGAAGTAATTCACAGGGATAATATGATAATCTATTAAATAACAAAAAAAGAAAGGTTATAATTATGCATCCTGAAGTTGTGGACAAATGTAAACAGGCCAGCCAGGCCTCAACAGAGATGGCAGCCTGCTCAACAACATTAAAAAACAAAGCTTTAGAAACCATTGCCAGATCGCTAAAGAATAACTTAAAACCTATTCTGGAAGCAAATAAAGCAGATCTGGAACTTCTGGAAAGCAAAAATAATTATTCCAGGGCTTTTTTTGATCGCCTGCAGTTAAATGAACAGAGAATTATTGATATGGCAGAAGGTCTGGTTGAAATTGCCGCCCTGGAGGATCCACTGGGAAAAGTTACCGGGATGTGGAAAAGACCTAACGGTCTGGAAATTGGATTAATGCGGGTTCCCATCGGGGTAATTGGAATTATTTATGAAGCTCGTCCGAATGTAACCATCGATGCCGCCGGTTTAGTCTTAAAAGCCGGTAACACCCTGATTTTACGAGGTAGTTCAGAAGCTCTGCACTCTAACAAAGCCCTGGTCAGAATAATCCAGCAAAGCCTGCTTGAAAATAATCTTCCGGTCGGTGCGGTAAATTTAATTGAAGACACGGATCGCAGCGCAGCCCTCGACCTGATGAAAGCAAGCGATTATCTTGATTTACTCATTCCCCGGGGTGGACCGTCTTTGATTAAAAGCGTTATTGACAACTCATCGGTGCCAGTAATTCAAACCGGTGCAGGCAACTGCCACATTTATGTTGATCATAGCGCCGATGTAGATATGGCAGTTAATATAACCGTTAATGCCAAGGTTCAGCGTCCTGGAGTTTGTAATGCTCTTGAAACCCTTTTGGTTCACCGTGACCTGGCACCTTCATTCCTGCCAAAGGTATTACCGGCTTTAATCAAGCAGGGAGTTGAAATCAGGGGTTGTCCAAAAACTGCAGCTTACTCGTCAGAAGTAAAGCCTGCCAGTGAAAAAGACTGGGAAACCGAATATCTTGACCTTATTCTGGCAGTTAAAGTTATGGAAAGCATGGATGAAGCAATAGAACATATTAATAAAAACGGAACCGGGCATTCGGAATCAATTCTAACCGAAAGCTATGACCATTCAAGAGAGTTCCTAAAAAGGGTTGACGCAGCTGCAGTCTATATCAATGCATCTACCCGTTTTACAGATGGAGCTGTATTTGGTTTGGGAGCTGAAATGGGTATCAGTACTCAAAAATTGCATGTTCGCGGGCCAATGGGATTGGAAGCCCTGACCAGTCTTAAATATATAATTTACGGTTCCGGGCAGATCAGGGAATAAGCTTCACAATATATTATAGATAACTCAGGCGGGGAGAATATGATAAAAGATCTGTATTGGACAATTGATATCGGGGGAACAAAGATATTAATGCTCCTGATCGATGAAAAAGGAGACGTGCTTTTTAAAAAAAAATATGACACACCCCGACCTTCAGAGCCAGAAACAATTGTCAATTTTATCTTCCAGAAAATTAATGAAGCCTCACGCGAACAAAACAGCATTGGTGCCGAAAAGCCATCAGGGCTGGGTATTTGTATCGCCGGCTTTGTAGATCATGATGCCGGGTTAGTTTACCAGTCTCCAAATTTGGACTGGCATGAACCGGTTCCACTAAAAAAATACCTGGCCGATCGATTAAACTGCCCTGTTTTAATTGAAAATGATACTAATTCTGCAGTGGTGGGAGAAGTTTACCACGGAGCTGCCCGCGGACATAAAAATGTAATCTATATAACTCTTAGCACCGGCATCGGAGGGGGTTTTTTCCTGGATGGCCGTTTATTCCGCGGAACTAACGGATTTGCCGGTGAGATAGGGCACACCAAACCTTTTGGCAGGGGTAGAGCCTGTAAATGCGGGGGAAATGACTGCCTGGAAACCTGGGCTTCGGGGAGTGCCATTGCCTGCAGCGCTGAAACTCTCTGGGATCAGGGCATGCTGGAAAAAGAACAAATTTCTACCTCCTGGGTCTTTGAACAAGCGGATAGCGGCAATGTTCTGGCTCGATCAATTATAGATCATGCTGCTTTTAATATCGGGTTGGGTTTGTCCAACCTGGTTACACTTATTAACCCTTCCTGCCTGGTTATTGGAGGAGGAGTAGCAGCCAACAGGCCTGAATTTCTTGAAAAAATTGTCTTCAATATTAGGCAGCATGCGATCAGGCCTTCTGTAGATATTACACCTCTTGAAATTGTTGCTGCCGAACTCGAACCGGAGTCGGGCATCTGGGGGATCTACAGTTTGATAACCGGTAAGGCGGTGTAATAAGGTGGAAACCATAGAATTTTTAGAGCCCCTGTATGAGTCACTTGAACTGCTAATATCACGCTATGGTTACATGGGTGTTGCCGTAGCAATGTTTGCGGAAAGTGCAGGGGTTCCTTTTGCTTCTTCCATAGTATTTTTAACTGCCGGAAGTATGATTTTGAGAGGCTCATGTTCTTTTTGGTCTATATTTATAGCTTCCACAATTGGTATAACCCTGGGCAGTGTTTTCAGTTATAGCATTGGATTGCTGGGCAGCTTAGCTGGTAAAGCAGTAAAAGTACAGATAAATAAAAAAAATAACTACTACAATAATTTAAACCAGTCTAACAATAATACTACTAAACCATACCGATCAAAGATATTGAGTTTAATGGATAAATACGGTAATTTTTCTATATTTATGGGCCAGTTATGGGGTTTTAGCCGCACTTTTATTTCATTTCCTGCCGGGGCCATGCATATGAATTTTTTACTGTTTATAATCTATACCTTTCTTGGCGGGGCCCTGTTTAGTTTACTGACAATTGGAGCAAGCATAATATTTACCAGTACCCTGAGTTTAGTGGTCAAAGCTTTGATAACCTTATTTGATTTTTCACCATGGTTATTGTTGATTCCCCTTTTCTTAATCATACTATTGATTTACTTGTATCGTTCTAAAGGCTGGAAAATCAATTTTACTGTTTTTAATTCCCTGTGGAAAAGGGTTGCTAATGCTTTAAAAAAATCTTAAGAATAATAGGCTCGATCATAGATTATTCTACATATTGTTTGATCGTTCGTGCCGGAAGTTATAAGATTAAAAGGGGTTACTTTAATGGGCAAAGCAAAATTTAACCTGAAGGTTTACAGTGAACGATGCAAAGATTGCGGCATTTGCTTTGAATTCTGCCCAAAAAATAATTTAAGACCCGGTGAAGACGGAAGCCCTGAAATGATTGATGATGAGGCCTGTACAGGTTGCAAGCTGTGTGAATACTTATGCCCCGATTTTGCCATTCAGGTGTGGAAAGATGAAGATGAAGGAAAGAATGACAGGTGATCAATAGATTGCCTGTTAAGCAGTGTATATGTCTGGGGTTGAAATACTGTGAATTCAAAATGGCATGAAATGTCAATAACAAATAAAGACAACCTGAAATTATCGGCACTGATCTGCTGCGGCAGTTACCGGTTAAATACAAAGGAAAGTGAAAATAGTAAGCCAATAATTGTGGTGTGCCACGGTTTTTCCGGTTCCAAAGAGGGAAGCGGCCGGGCATTAGCGATGGGTGAAGAACTGGCCGAGCTTGGCTTCTGCACTCTTCTATTTGATTTTGCTGGCTGCGGGAATAGTGAAGGAAACTGGCATAGTATTTCTTTGTCCAAACAAACAGATGATCTTGGCAGTATTGTTAACTGGTGTCGTAAAGAAGGTTTTAAAAAAATTATTCTAAACGGCAGAAGCTTTGGAGGGACTACAGCTCTTAATTATGCAGCCCGGGACAATCATATCAGCGCTGTTTGTACATGGGCGGCCGTAGCTCGTCCGCTAATGCTTTTTGAAAAGCACATTGACGAAGAAAAGTATATAGAGGGATCGAAAGAGTTAATTGCAATAAAAGGGGAAGAAGGAGTACTTTACCTGAAACCGGGTTTCTTTCAGGACCTGAAGAAACACGATTTGCTCGAGAGCGCTGCTGCTCTTGCACCACGTAATTATTTGATTATACACGGTTCAGAAGATGAATCAGTACCGGTTGAAGAAGCAGAACTGCTATATAACTCGGCAAAAGAACCTAAAAAACTGGTTATCATTGAAGGAGCAGATCACCGCTTTTCAGCTCATCTGGATATTGTCTGGGAAAAATTTTTTGATTGGTTAAAAAGCCTTTAAATAAGCAAAAGAACTGCCTTATCGTTTTCTACACCTCTTTAAAGAGGTGTTTTTTTGATATAATGACTACAAGGAGGCATAACCTGTTGCAGCACCTTCACTTTGGTGACGGAAAAAAATATATGATCCAGACCCTGGGCTGTCAAATGAACGATCATGATTCAGAAGTAATGGCTGCCATAGTTGAAAATATGGGTTACTTACCGGCCTCAGAACCCGGTGAAGCAGACCTGATTATCATCAATACCTGTGCAGTACGTAAAAAACCAGAAGACAAGGTCGCTTCGATGCTTGGTAAATATAACGCTTTAAAGGATAGCAAAAAAGATTTAATCATAGCCGTGGGTGGCTGTATGACCCAGCAAAAGAATTCTGCTTTATATATCAAAAAGCGTTTTAAACAGGTAGATCTCGTTTTTGGGACCCATGCTTTACCCCGTTTGCCTGAACTTCTTGATCGGGCCCGGCATAATAAAGAAACTGTAGTTGATATTGAAGAAAATTACTCCCCGCGGGAAGGTCTTCCTGTTTCGCGTTTGAGCATATACCAGGCCTGGGTACCGATTATCTATGGTTGTAACAATTATTGCTCTTACTGTGTGGTGCCTTATGTCCGTGGATATGAACGCAGCCGGAATATAAAAGATATTATTGAAGAAGTTACCGCACTGGCCAAAAACGGGTATAAGGAAATAACGCTCCTGGGGCAGAATGTAAATTCATACGGGCAAGATTTGCCGGATAATACGTCTTTTGCTGACCTGCTGGTGGAACTGAACCAGATTGATGATTTGGCCCGGATCCGCTTTATGACTTCACATCCCAAAGATTTATCGCCGGGGCTTATTGATGTAGTTGCCCAAAATGAAAAAATCTGTGAACATTTTCATCTGCCGCTTCAATCAGGGAGTAACCGTATTCTTGAAATGATGAACCGCGGCTATACACGCGAGCACTATTTAGAATTGGTTCAGGTTATAAAAGATTCCATCCAGGAAGTATCGATTACCTCAGATATTATTGTTGGCTTTCCCGGAGAAACCGAAACAGACTTTTTAGAAACCTTAGACGTTCTAACTGAAGCTCGTTTTGATAGCACCTTTGCTTTTATATATTCACCACGCAAAGGAACTGCAGCTGAAAAACTTAAAGATAATAACAGCTATGAAGAAAAAGAAAAACGACTGCAGACTTTAAATAATCTGCAGCAGCGTATTGCGATTGAGTTAAACAACCTTCTTGTCGGTCAGAGCTGCGAGGTGCTGGTAGAAGGAACCAGTAAAAGCAATCCAGACCTGCAAACCGGACGGACCCGCACCAACAAACTGGTCCATTTTCCCGGCCCTGGCGATCTGTCTGGCAAAATAGTCCAGGTTTTAATTACAGAAGCAAGAGCCTGGAACCTGCTGGGAGAAATGAGGGAAGAGCCTCAGTGAACCGCAACAGTCCAATGATGGAACAATATAAGGCTGTCAAAGAGCAGCACCCGGATAAACTGCTCATGTTTCAGGTGGGCGATTTTTTTGAGTTGTTTTTTGAGGATGCCCGGATTGCGGCCCGGGAAATGGAAATTGCCCTTACATCCAGGGATGCCGGCAGCGAAGATCCGATACCGCTGGCCGGGGTGCCGATACATTCAGCAGAAACGTATTTAAACAGGCTGCTTAGTAAAGGTTATAAGGTTGTAATTTGCGAGCAGGTTGAAGATGCTCAGCAGGTAAAAGGGCTGGTAAAACGTGAAATAACCCGTATTTTAACCCCGGGAACAATTACAGACCCGGAAATGCTTGAAGAAAGCCGCAACAATTACCTGGTCACCGTGATCAATCATAACAATGATTCTTACGGCCTTGCAGCTGTAGATATTTCTACCGGTGATTTTCAGGTAACAGAACAGAAGGGAGAAGGGGCCTTTGAATATATTACCGATGAACTGTACAGGCTCCAACCATCGGAGATTCTTTGCGGGTCACCGGAAACAGAACAGCTTTGCCGCAAACTGTTTGTAATGAAAAATAACAGCTTGATTGAGCAGCTGACTTATATTCCGGGATACAATGAATCGAGGCAGTTGATAACCGAACAGTGGGATGATAATACCTGGTCCACTTTAAATCTTGATAATTATCCCCTGGCCGCAAAAGCAGGAGCATCTGCACTGGCTTACCTTAAGCTATTGCAACAACTGCCAGAAAAAGAAAAGCATTTCCACCGCCTCAACCTCTATTTTACCAACCAAACCATGATTCTTGACAATGTTACCGGTCGCAACCTGGAGTTAACCCGGTCTTTACGTGAAGGAAGCAAGCAGGGCAGCCTGATCGGTCTTCTGGATCGTTGTCTGACGGCAATGGGTAAACGTTTGCTAAGACGCTGGGTGGAATATCCTTTAATCAAAAAAAACAGCATTGAAGAAAGGCTTGATGCCCTGGATGAATTTATGCATAAGCCGCTTAAGAGAAGAGAACTGCGGAAATTATTGCAAAATATTTTTGACCTGGAACGCTTCTGCAGCAGGTTATCATATCAGCGCATCAATGCCCGTGATCTTATTGCCTTGAAAAAATCTTTATTGCAGATAGAATTGCTGAAGAAAAATATAGCTGATTTAGAATCAGCTATAATGAACAAAATCAGCATAAATATTCCTGATTTTACAGATCTAACAAATTTAATCGACAGGGCCCTGGTCAATGATCCACCTCTTACATTAAAAGATGGAGGACTGTTTAAAACCGGTTATGATAATGATCTAGATTACCTGAAAAATATTTCAGAGGAGAGTAATAGCTTACTGCTTGATTTTGAAAAAAAAGAAAAACAAAGGACGGGAATTAAATCTCTGCGCCTCGGTTACAATAGAAATTTTGGTTACTATATTGAAGTGACCAGGACTAACCTTGAGCTTGTGCCACCCGAATACCTGCGTAAGCAAACCCTGGTCAATGCCGAACGATTTACTACTGAAGAACTGCAGCAAATGGAAGAACAAATAACCGGGGCAAGAGAAAAACTGGCCCATCTTGAATATGAACTTTTTGAAAAACTGCGTGCCACCGTAAGCACCTATACTGAAAAGCTGCTTCATGCTTCTCATAACCTGGCCTGCCTGGATTGCATACAGAGCCTGTCAGAGGTTGCAGAGAGACACGGCTATTGCCGTCCGGTCTTCTCCGAAAATAAAAGCATGCTAATCAGTAAAGCACGGCATCCCGTGGTGGAAAACACGGTCTCGGAACGTTTTGTTCCCAATGATATTTATATGGATAATAATAGCTACCTTTTAGTGATCACCGGTCCAAACATGGCCGGAAAGAGCACTTATATACGCAGTGCCGCGCTAATATCTGTGATGGCCCAGGTAGGTAGTTTTGTTCCGGCAGCTAAAGCAGAACTGCCGGTGATGGATCGCATTTTTGCCCGGGTTGGTGCAAGTGATGATCTCAGCCGCGGACATAGCACTTTTATGGTTGAAATGCAGGAAACGGCAGAAATACTTAAAGAGGCAACTGAAAACAGTTTGATTATACTGGATGAAATTGGCAGGGGAACCAGCACCTATGACGGGATGAGCATTGCACGCAGTGTTCTTGAATATATTAGCCGTGAGATCAAAGCTAAAACTCTTTTTTCGACCCATTACCACGAACTAACCAACCTGGAAGGAAATCTGCCCGGGGTAAAAAATTACACAATTGCTGTTAAAGAAAAAGGCAAGCAGGTTATTTTCTTAAGGCAGCTGGTTCCCGGAAAAGCTGATAAAAGTTATGGTATCAATGTTGCTCGTTTGGCCGGGGTACCGGTAGAGGTCCTAATCAGGGCCGAAAAAATCTTAACCGAACTCGAAATGACTGCTTCCTCAACAGGAGATCAACAGCTTAGCTTATTACCAATGGTTTCTGAAACGTCTCCGGCTAACATACACGAACTGGAAGTAATTGAACAGCTCAAAGAAATAGATTTGAACCGGATTACTCCTTTAGAAGCAATTCAAAAACTATTTGAGCTGCAAAAGCAGCTGTTAGATTATGAGATAGCTGATTCAGAAGAGGAGAAGATTTAATCATGGATATTAGAATACTTGACAAAAATACTGCTGAACAAATTGCCGCCGGTGAAGTTATTGAAAATCCTGCTTCTGTAGTCAAAGAGCTGGTGGAAAATGCTCTTGATGCCGGGGCGACTAAGGTGGATGTAGAGATAGAAAAGGGGGGCAAGCAATCTATTATAGTCAATGATAACGGTCATGGGATTGAAAGCAAGCAGTTACCCATGGCTTTTACAAGGTTTGCCACCAGCAAACTTTCTATCCTGGATGACCTGGAAAGATTGGCAAGCCTTGGTTTTCGCGGAGAGGCTTTGCCCAGTATTGCTGCTGTTTCCAGGGTTCAATTAACAACTAAAACTAATAACTCTCTTGCAGGAAACCAGATAACGGTTAAGGGCGGGGAAATCATTAAACAGGAAGAAGTAGGGGCCCCTTTGGGAACGAGGGTGGAGGTTAATGAACTTTTTTACAATACTCCAGGTCGCCAAAAATTTCTGCGCGCCGACAGTGTTGAAACATCCAGGATAAGCACCCTCATATCAGAAATAGCCCTGACCAATCCTGGTGTTTCTTTTACCTTAAGAAGCGGGAATAATACTCTTTTCAGTTCTTCTGGAGATGGCGTTTTGCTGCATGTGATCGCTGCTTTATACGGCAATGAAACAGCAAAAGCAATGCTGGAAGTAAACCGCAGGGATAAAGCATCTTCTTACCGGGTAGAGGGTTTAATTTCATCCCCTTATTTGACCAGATCCTCCCGGCGGTGGATCACCCTGGTTGTTAACGGCCGTCTGATCAGGAACCAGGTTATGGTTAATGCCCTGGAAAGGGGTTTCGGCGATACACTACCCAGACAGCGTCACCCGCTGGCGATTTTAAACCTGACCGTTCCACCAGACGCAATTGATGTAAACGTACATCCGGCCAAACTGGAAATACGTTTTTTAGAACCAGAAACTGTTAAGGCACTGATCTATAAAGCAGTTAAAATAACCCTTCAGAAAGAGGAGAGGTATCCTTTCTGGCCGGAGGCTAAGCCTTTTCCTGCTTTTCCTGCTCGCGATGGCGCCGGGGAGAAAAGCGATTGGAAAGCAGGCAGGCTTTTTGAGCAGACAGGCCGGTATGAATATTTAACTTCAAAAAAAACCGATTATGTGCCGTTTAAAAAGGAATCAACAGTGGACCGGCTTGACCCGCTTGAAGCAGTAAGTTCAGATTTAGAGGAAACCCGGTTGATCGGCCAGTTTTTACACAGTTACCTGGTTGTTCAAAAAAATGAACAGCTTCTACTGATTGATCAACATGCCGCCCATGAAAGAGTTATATATGATCAGTTAAAAAAACAGGAACAATCCGCATCCGGTTGTAATTCACAGCTCAGGGTTCCATTGATCCTGGACTTACCTCCCGACTGGTGCGAAAGAATCCCAATATTTCTTCCCTTCCTGAACAAAGCAGGATTTGATTTGCAGCCGATCGGCGATCATAAATACCAGGTAAAAGCGGTTCCATTTATGTTCAGGGATAATATTAGTGATAAACAGCTTTATGATTTGCTGGAAGACCTTATGAATGCTGAAAATGAAACAGAAGAAGAGGAAGCAAGAGGTAAAACAAATGAAGATTCCCGGGAAGCAATCATTAAAACAATTGCCTGTCATAAGTCAATTAAAGCTAATCAACCCCTGTCCAGAGAAGAAATGGAGCAATTACTGCATGAATGGGAAAGGACTCCTTTGTACAGCTACTGTCCCCATGGCAGACCTGCTGTAATAAGTTTTAGCCGGACCGATCTTGATAAAAGTTTTCACCGCAGCGGAGGCAGCTAATTGATGCCAGATAATCAGAAGGATAATTTGATTCCCCTGCTTGTGCTGGTTGGACCAACAGCTGCAGGTAAAACTGCCCTTGCCATGAAAATAGCCAGGAGATTAAATACCGACATAATCAGTGCCGATTCAGCCCAGGTATATCGCCACCTTGATATCGGAACAGCCAAGCCTTCAACCCGGGAACAACAGGCAGTGAAACATCACCTGATAAACCTTGTTGAACCTGACCAGAATTTCAGTGTGGCTGACTATCAAAAGGAAGCCTTAAAAAAAATCGAAGAGCTATGGAAAAACCATAAACTACCATTCATGGTTGGAGGAACTGGACTTTATATAAACGCAGTGATCAATTTATATGCTTTTGGTCAAAAAGGATCAAACCAGGTTTTGAGGGATGCTTATGAAAATATTGCTTCAACCAAAGGTTTGGAAGAGCTGTATGCCAGGCTAAAAAAACTGGATCCGGAAGCAGCTTCTAAAATTCATCCAAATGACAAAAGACGAATTATACGTGCCCTTGAGGTATACTACCTTGAAGGAAAACCAATTTCTGATCAAGTTAAAAAAACAGCAGAACGGAAAGTACAGTATAAAAGTTTGATTTTCGGCCTATTTATGGATCGCAGTGAACTTTACCGAAGAATAGAAAATAGAGTCGATATTATGGTTGAAGAAGGATGGCTTGATGAGGTTATCGAGCTTAATAGCCGGGGTTATGACGAAAATAGTCCCGGCCTGCAAGTTCTCGGTTACCGTCAGTTTCTTTTATATTTAAAGGGTGCAATCAGCTGGGAAGAGACTATAGGTGATATAAAAAAAGAAACCCGTAACCTGGCTAAACGCCAGCTAACCTGGTTTCGCCGTAACAATAAAATAGAATGGATAAAGATCAATGGTAACCGCTCCCTGGATGATATTGCAGAAAATATTTGCTTTAAAGTGCAGGATTTGACACATACAGAGGCGAATAACTGTTTTTAAGATTGTTGAAATATAGAAATAGAAAAGAAGGGAGACCGAATTATATGAAAGGCGCTATTAATTTACAGGATACTTTTCTGAATCAAATTCGCAAAGAAAACATGTTGAGTACCGTATTTTTAATAAACGGTTACCAGATTAAGGGGGTTGTTCGCAGCTTTGATAGTTTTACTTTGCTTTTAGAAGTGGATGGAAAGCAGCAGCTCATTTACAAGCATGCTGTGTCAACTATTATCCCCATGCGAAATATCAGTCTGAGAACGAACGAAGAAGAAGAGTCTGCCCAAAACGAGAATTCAATAGATTCTGATTGATTATAAAAACAAATTGAGATACCGGGAAAAGACACTTCAAACAGGTGTCTTTTCCTGCAATCGCGATATATGCTTGGGTTAACAGTATCATTATTACTATTGATTAGCAGGTGAGGTTATCGGTGCTGAACAAAGAAAAAGCAATTTTGGTCGGTTTAGACTTAAATCATCCCGGTGAAGATATAGAACGTTCCATGGATGAGCTATCCCTGCTGGCAGATACTGCCGGAGCAGTTGTTTTAGAACGGGTAATTCAAAAAAGAAATGTCCCGGATCGAGCTAATTACATTGGAAAAGGGAAAACTGAAGATATAGCCGCCTTGTCAAAAATGCATGAAGCAGATTTGATCATTTTTAATGACGAATTATCTCCAACCCAGATAAGAAACCTTGATCAGGCAGTAGAAACAAAAGTAATCGACCGGACAGCTTTAATACTGGATATTTTTGCCCGTCGGGCCCTATCCAGGGAAGGAAAATTACAGGTAGAGCTGGCCCAAATGCATTACCTGCTGCCGAGATTAATTGGCCTGGGCAACCAGTTATCGCGTCTTGGTGGGGGAATTGGGACGAGAGGGCCCGGTGAAACTCAATTGGAAGTTGACAGGCGGGTTATCAGGAGAAGAATTAGCGATTTAAAGAAAGAAATCAGCTCTTTGAGAAAACATCGTGCTTTGCACAGGGAACGCAGAAAACGCGACCGGTATAATATCATTAGCCTGGTCGGTTATACAAATGCAGGGAAGTCGACACTGCTCAATGCCCTGACCGGCGCCGATCTTTATACGGAAGATAAACTTTTTGCTACTTTGGACCCAACTGTTCGCCGTGGATTAATTAACAGTGGAAAAGAGGTTTTATTTACAGATACAGTGGGCTTTATTGAAAAACTGCCTGAACAATTAATAGCTGCTTTTCAAGCTACCCTGGAAGAACTTCAAGCTGCCGACCTTTTATTGCATGTCGTTGATTTAAGCCATCCAAACTATCTAAATCAAATTAATATAGTACGCAATCAGTTAGCTGAAATTGATCCGAATTATTTTCTGCATGAAATAATGGTATTTAATAAAACAGACCTGGTTGAAACCATTTCCGAAAGGTCATATTTGGCCAGGGAATATTCCTCAGCATCTTTCATATCTGCTTTAAACGGGGAGGGAATAAACGAACTCAAAAAAAACATCGCTGAATTTTTAGATAAGAAGCGATGTAATTTAAAACTATATTTGCCATACAGCGAAGGAAAGCTCTATTCTGAACTCCAGAAATATGGAGATGTCCAAAGCGTTAAATCAAGAACCGACCACCTTGAAATAGTTGCTGTAGTTGACCCCGATCTGGCTGCAAAGTTAGAACCTTACACAGTTTCTTGACTTAAAAACTATTTTTTGTAGGGTTTTCTTGCTGTCATGTCACAGGAGGGGGTATATAGTAAGCCTGATCTATATTCTCCGAAATAAGCCGATTACTTTACCAATAATTTCAACTTCTTTGGTCAATATTGGTTTAAAGGCATCATTTTCAGGTTGAAGCCGGTAATGATCCTTTTCAAGATAAAATCTTTTTACTGTTGCTTCATCTTCCAATAAAACAGCGACAATTTCTCCATTTTCAGCAGAATTCTGATGCCGGACTATAACATAATCACCGTCACTTATTCCGGCTCCTCTCATGCTGTCTCCTAAGATTTTTAGAACAAAACATCCGCCTTCTTCAGCAGATATAGCCGATGGAATCGGGAAAAAACCATCCCTGTTTTCCTCGGCAAGAATTGGTTTCCCGGCAGTGATTTTCCCTACCAGGGGAGCAAATATGCATTTTTCCTCAGACTCAACCAGGTCTTCACCATCAGCGCTTTTTATTAGCTTGATTGCCCTTGGTTTTGTAGCCATTCTTGAAATATATCCTTTATTTTCAAGAGTATCCAGGTGACCATGGACTGTTGCTGTTGAACTTATATTGAGCGCTTTACAAATTTCACGTACAGAAGGGGGATAATTACAGCGTTTAACTTCTTGTTCAATATATCTCATCACTCTTTTTTGTTTGTCCGTTAGCGGTTCCAAATAATCACCCTTTCCAGATGGACTATTTTCTAGATTATAGCATCATTTTATCCCAATAACAAACGATTGTTTGTCAATTTAATCTTTTTACTAACCGCTACCGTTGATACGGAGAAGTTTATTTAAGCCGTTTAGATAGGCCTTCACACTCGCTTCAATTATATCTGTGCTTGTGCCGCGTCCGGTTATAGTTCGATCCTGATAAGACAAATTGACCTGAACTTCACCGAGAGCATCTCGTCCCTGGGTAACAGCATTTATACTGTATTTTTCCAAACCAATAGTAAGACCCGTTATTTTGTTTATTGCATTATAAGCTGCATCAATAGGACCGGAACCGATGGCTACTTCTTCGATGGTGCTCTCATCTTCTTTCCGCAGCCGAATCACTGCTGCCGGCACACTTTTGCTTCCACTGACTGTTTGCAGGTAGTCTAGTTTGTACCTGGGTTCAGCAGCAGAAAGGTGATCAAGAACCAGTGCTTCTAAATCATCAGGATAGATCTCTTTCTTTTTATCGGCAAGATTGACAAAATGTTCATATAGAACCTCCAGCTGCTCCTTATCCAGCGAAAAACCGAGCTTATTTAACTGGTCGAGAACAGCGTGTCTGCCTGAACGGGCAGTCAGGCACATCTGGGCGGCCGTACCGCCGATAAGGTTAGCATCGATAATTTCATAAGTTTCCTTGTTTTTCAGTACTCCATCCTGGTGAATGCCGGAAGAGTGTGAAAAAGCATTAAGACCAACCACTGCCTTGTTCACAGGTACAGATATACTCGTCAGCTTGCTGACCAGGCGGCTGGTCCTGTAGATTTCAGAAAAATTGAGATCAGTATAATAAGGAAAATGATTTTGTCTTACTCTTAAAGCGACTGCTATTTCTTCTAAAGATGCATTACCGGCCCGTTCACCAATGCCATTGATATTACATTCAACCTGGCGAGCGCCGTTTTTAACCGCTTCCAATGAATTTGCCACGGCCAAACCAAGATCATCATGGCAGTGTACACTAAGAATAATTTTATCCATTCCACTAACATTTTCTCTTAAACGCCGGATCAAAGCTCCGAAT
>SKXC01000098.1 GCA_007128625.1 Syntrophomonadaceae bacterium
CTGGGTCCGATCACTCTTGGTCGGAGGCAAGATCAGGTGTTTTTGGGCAGAGACCTGGGAAGAGATCGGGATTACAGCGAGGAAATCGCCAAGTCAATTGACCAGGAAATAAGAAAAACTATTGATAACTGCTACCAGGTGGCCCAGGATATATTGGAAGAAGAAAGATCAAAACTTGAATTAATTGCCCAGGCCCTTCTAGAAAAAGAAACATTAAATTCTGAAGAAGTTAAAGCATTGGTTGAAGGAAGAGAACTGCCTCCGGAGCGTATAGATGAAGATGAAGAAGAAGATGTTTCTGCAGATGTTTCTGAATCGTCTGAGTCTAAGCTGCATGAAACAGAAAATGCAGAGGATCGAACAGAAGTAGAAGAGGAAGCAAAATCTAAAATTGAAACTACAGAAGATATTGCAGGTGAATTAGGAAAAACTGATACAGCTAAAGAAAAGGAAGATCGCCGGGCATCATTTCAACAGAATGCCGAGAAGAATGAAACACCAAAAGAAGAACACTAAAATATTCTAACCTGGAGATAGTTTAAACCCTGCTTCTTTATCCATAGTTATTTATTTCTTAATACATTTTCAACGCTGGGCTGTAATTCTTTCCAAAAAGCGTGCTGCATTTTTGTAAAAAAGGAATTCATAAATGTCTTGAGGCAGGTTGAGTTCCATGATGCGGTTTATACCATTAAGAGGTGGTTCAAGAATAAAAGGATAGTCGCTTCCATAAATAAAACGATCCGGATATTCGAGGATTATGTCCACGATTTCTTCCAGCGGTGGGATAAAGCCCTGGTTTTGAAAGATAAAAGAAGTATCCAGGAATAGACCCTCATATTTATTTAGCAATTGTCGGTATTCTTGAAGGTCATAAAGACCAAGGTGAGGGATAATCAGGTTTAATGAGGGGAAATGGCTTAAGAGTTTTTCAACGTAGCTTATACCCAGGTATTCTGAATCTGATTGAGGGAAGCTGCTGGCATGAATAATGATCCCTTTTGCACGTTTAACTAAAATTTCGTAGACGGGGAAAAGTTTTTCATCATCCGGCCTGCACTGCTGAACCAGGCAGTGCAATTTTATTCCGGGAAACCGGTAAAAATCAAGGCACTCGACTGCTACTTTTTGCAGGTCTGGATCGTTTGGATGAACTGCTCCAAAAGGAATAAGCCAGGACTGCCTGGAACATAAAGTGAAAAGCCACTTATTTAGCCGGCGGGAGAGGCCGGGTTTGTGCGTGTAGGCTAAAGTAAAAGCCTTTTCAATGCTCAGTTTTCTTAAGTTTTGCAACAAAGATTCAGTGTTGGTTGGGAAAGGCAATTCCAACTGGTATTGATCATAAAAGAAAGCATAAACAGCCTGCATCATTTTTTCAGGGAAAATATGAATGTGGCTGTCCCATAAAGGATAGGTTATATTGTCCAATGTTTGCAGGGTTAATACATCCTTTCTAAAGCTCTCGTGTTTACCTGCTCAACAACAGTATAACATATCATGTTTAGAGGTGAATTGTTTTGGCTGCTGGATTAACCGATATCGCAGGTATTAAGGTGGGTACGGCTTCTAACCTGGAAGCGGCTACCGGGGTTACTGTAGTACTTGTTGAGGAAGGAGCAAGGGCAGCAGTGGAAGTACGCGGTTCAGCCCCGGGTACCAGGGAGACTGATTTGCTCTGTCCAGGACAGCTGGTTGAAAATATCCAGGCTATTGTTCTTGCCGGTGGAAGTGCTTTTGGACTTGATGCTGCTTCCGGTGTTGTCCGCTATCTCGAGGACAATAACAGGGGTTTTCAAGTTGGTCAGTTCAGTATACCCATCGTTCCGGCAGCTGTATTGTTTGATCTTTTTATTGGTGACGGGAATGTACGTCCAGACAGTGAAATGGGTTACCGGGCCTGCATTTCAGCTTCTCCTGAAGCAGTTGCTGAAGGTTCGATTGGAGCGGGATGTGGAGCAACAGTGGGTAAAATTCACGGTATGATTAATGCAGTTAAATCAGGTCAGGGTTCGTCATCTAAGGTTATAGACAATTTGGTGGTAGCTGCGCTTGTGGCTGTAAACGCCTTTGGGGATATCTATGATAATCAGGGCAGATTGTTGGCAGGTCCGCGTAACCCGGAAACAGGGATAATGGAAAAAACATTAGATCTGCTAATAAATACCGGCAAAAGTGGCTTTTTCGGCAATACTACCCTTGGTGTAGTGGCGACCAATGCTGATCTTGACAAAGCGGCTTTGAACAAGATATGCCAGTTAGCCCATGATGGTCTGGCTCGATCCATTTGGCCTGTACACACCATGTGGGACGGTGACACAATATTTGCTCTTTCCAAAGGTAATTTAAAGGCAGATCTTAACCTGGTCGGACTGATGGCAGCTGAAGCGATGGCAGCTGCTGTAAGAAGGGCAGTTATTAAGGCGACATCTCTTTGCCAGGTTCCCTCTATAAGTGAACTTGGTTCATGAGAGTTTTAGTTTGTTACCGGCATATAATCGATATGGCTGTGGTTTAATAAAGAGATTTTTGGATTACTAGCAACAGCCTGGAATTAAATATTTAAGACAGCAGAAAAATATGTGAAATTTTTAACACCACTGCAGGAATCAGAGTTTTTATGTTGAATTATAATATTTATCTGCGCAAAAGTGCAGAATAGAAAAGAATAATTAAAATATCAAGGAGGTTGTAGTAATGCCGTTAGATCCGACAAAACATGCTGACTGGGAAATTGCTGAAGCTGCTGAAAAGAACATGAAAAAAGTCTACCAGTTGGCCGAGGAACTCAAACTCGATCAAGAGGAACTCTTGCCTCACGGCCATTATGTGGCCAAAGTAGACTACAAAAAAGTACTGGAAAGAAAAAAAGATGTGCCTGATGGAAAGTACATCGATGTTACCGCGATTACTCCCACCCCGCTGGGTGAGGGAAAATCAACAAGCACAATGGGCTTAACCCAGGGAATGGGCAAACTGGGCAAAAATGTTGTAGCCACAATCCGTCAGCCTTCTGGCGGCCCAACTATGAATGTAAAAGGTTCTGCTGCCGGTGGGGGATTGGCTCAGTGTATTCCATTGACTCCCTTTTCTCTCGGTTTAACCGGAGATATCAATGCGATCATGAATGCCCATAACCTGGCCATGGTAGCATTAACCTCCCGTCTTCAGCACGAGTTTAATTCCAGTGATGCCTTCCTGGAACGCAGTGGCCTGAAGCGTCTAAATATTGATCCACGAAACGTAGAAATGCATTGGATTATAGATTTTTGTGCCCAGGCTCTTCGTAATATGATTATTGGTTTAGGCGGCAGGAGAGACGGATTTATGATGAATTCGGGCTTTAATATTGCCGTATCTTCTGAAGTTATGGCCATTCTGGCAGTAGCCAATGATTTGAAAGATATGCGTGAACGTATGGGTAAGATCGTGGTCGCATACGATAAAAAAGGCAACCCGGTTACCACTGAAGATCTTGATGTGGCCGGCGCCATGACTGCCTGGATGGTCGAAGCAATCAACCCCAACCTGATGCAAACCCTTGAAGGTCAGCCGACCTTTGTTCATGCCGGTCCTTTTGCTAATATCGCCATTGGCCAGTCCTCTATTGTTGCCGACCGTGTTGCCCTTAAACTTGGTGATTATGTAATCACCGAATCCGGGTTTGCTGCTGATATCGGTTTTGAAAAATTCTGGAACCTGAAATGCCGCATGTCAGGCCTGGTACCGGACTGTGCTGTTCTTGTAGCTACTATCCGGGCCCTCAAGTGCCATGGCGGGGCACCGCTGCCGAAACCCGGCCAGCCTCTTGATCCGGCTTATGGCCAGGAAAATATTGAGTGGGTGGAAAAAGGCTGTGATAACTTAATCCACCACATTAACACTATTAAAAAAGCCGGAATTACCCCGGTAGTTTGTATTAACCACTTTTACACTGATACTGATAATGAAGTTAAAGCCGTTCGCCGCCTGGCTGAAGAAGCAGGAGCTAAAGTGGCACTTTCCAAGCACTGGCAGTACGGTGGAGACGGAGCAAAGGAATTTGCCGAAGCTGTTGTAGAAGCCTGTGAGGAGCCAAGTGATTTTAAATTCCTTTATGAATTAGAAACTCCACTGCGGAAGCGTATTGAGCTTATCGCCAGGGAAGTTTATGGAGCAGACGGTGTCGATTATACGCCGGATGCACTGGAAAAAGCAAAGAAAATGGAAGCAGATCCTAAGTTTCAGAAAATGGGTACCTGCATGGTTAAAACACACCTTAGCCTCAGTGATGATCCTATGCTCAAAGGGGTCCCGACTGGATGGAACCTTAAAGTGCGTGATATTCTCACCTATGGTGGGGCAGACTTTGTAGTCCCGGTTGCCGGTGCAATCTCCTTGATGCCCGGTACTGCAGCCAGCCCGGCATACCGTAAAGTCGATGTCGATGTTGAAACCGGCAAAGTGGAAGGATTATTCTAAACCTTTCCCTGCTTTTTAGCTTTTAGCTTCGAGAATAAAAATATCACAAATAAACAGGACGCCGTCACTCATTTTTCTATAAGTTGATGCGGCGTCTTGTTTGTATATTAATATGATGATATTGGTCAAAAAGAGAGTGCTGAAGGTATAATATGTCAATAATTATCTATCAGGTAGATGATCGATACCAATTATTATGGCAGTAAAAAATTACAGTATTTGTGTCTTTCCGGTTAGTTATAACATCTTTAATGTTTTTATCTTTTCCAGGTAAAAAGAGGTTCGGGGCGATGTCTGAAAGTGGGATTAAAACGAAATCCCTTTCTTCAAGATGTGGATGAGGCAGCTTGAGGACTGGTGTATTCATTTTTATTCCTTCATAAATCAGAAGGTCCAGATCAATTATTCGAGGACCCCACTTTTCTTTTCTTACTCGTTTCATTTTGTCTTCTACAGATAGCATTTTCTGAAGTAATATAACTGGAGTCAAGCAAGTATTAATTGATATACAGGCATTAAGAAATGATTCCTGTTCCGGACCTCCAACCGGATCCGTCATGTATACATTAGAGCATGATACAAGATCAATATCCGGTTCAGCAAGGAGCAGGTCAAGAGAACCTTTTAAATTGATCAGACGATCGCCTAAGTTCGAACCAAGCCCTATATAAGCTTTTTTCATGGTTAGTGTTGCTTTCTTCGATTGATTAATACACTGACTCCGCCCTGTACTCCGGGTAATGGCGGATTTGGCTTGCAAACCTCAACTGTTGTCTCCTCCACTTTTGGCAAACTCAGTAGTTTATCAGCAATCCTGCAAGCCAGGGTTTCTAGTAACCGGCATGGTTTACCCTGCATTATTTCTTCGACAATTTTTACCGCTTGCCGGTAATCTGTGGCCTGATCAATTCGATCATCGTTTAGTCCGGAAAAATCTACGCCCAATTCTATGCTAACCCGGAATTCCTGTCCTATTTTAATTTCTTCAGGCAAAACTCCATGATAGGCATAGCAAACAATGTCTTCAATGATTATGCGGTTCACAAAATTCTCACCTCCGGACCATGGCATCGGTCATGTCGGTTACCCGACGCATTTGCAACACATCATGAACCCGGACAACATCTACACCTTTACTTATCCCATAAGCAACTGTGGCAGCGGTTCCTTCAATACGTTCTTCTAAAGGCAGGTTAAGGGCTTTACCGATCATAGACTTACGAGAGGTGCCGAGAAGAACAGGATAGCCCAGGTTACAGAATTGATCCAGATGATACATAACATCCAGATTCTGCTGCAAATCTTTTCCAAAGCCAATGCCGGGATCGATAATAATTTGGTTGTTTTCTATGCCCAGCTCAAGGGCTATTTCTATCGATTCCTTTAGTTCAGCTATTATATCAAAAATAAGGTTTCTATAAACGGTGTGGTCTCGATTATGCATCAAACAAATAGGGATCTTGTGGTCTGCTGCCACCCGGCCAAGTTCTCTGTCTGCTTTTAGGCCCCAAACATCATTAATCATTTCAACTCCGTATTTGAGGGCTTCTTTTGCCACCTCAGCTTTGTAGGTGTCAATGGAAAGTGGTAATTTAAAGGATCTTTCTTTTTTAAGAGCTTTTATAACAGGGATAACCCTGTTCAACTCTTCTTCAGATGTAATTGGTTCTGCTCCCGGCCTGGTTGATTCTCCACCAATATCAATAACATCAGCACCTTCATTGGCCATTTTAAAAGCCTGCTTAAGGGCATTTTCGAGCTGATTAAATCGGCCCCCGTCAGAAAATGAATCGGGTGTTACATTTAGAATACCCATGATCAAAGTTCTTGTACCCAGAAAAAGAACAGTGTTGCCAATTTTGAGTTCTTTATTCAATAAACCAATCTCCCTTTATGCGCCTGTCTGTCAGGCTTATTACAGTTATCGCTGGCAGTACATAGAAAACAAAGACGTGATAAGTTATCTGCCTTACTGAGTGCTTTGCTCAGTGGAGAGCGATGCATTTTCTGATCCAGTTTTTTACGATGCTGAGAAATTGCTTTTATGATAAGACTACGTTCTGATAAAGTAAACCCCGCTTCTTTTAAAATCGGATCAGCCATTTCGGCGCTGGCTTCAGCATGGTCCTTACCTTCTGTATATTCTTGCCAGCGCCCGATGTCGTGAAGCAGACCTGCCCCGTAGGCTATTTCCCGTGAAATATATGGAAAGCCATTTTCAAGCAATAATATATAGGTTAGTCTTGCAACAGTAAGCAGGTGTTCGAAATTATGACGGCAGTAAATCCGTTTAGCTTCCAGTGCCCCTGTTTGTTGTAAATACCCCTGGTAATCGGGGTTACTTATTATTTTATTACATCTTTCCATTGGCAGCACCCGTAGTAACTTTTGTTAGCTGTTTAAGCTTTTCCCTGTATTAAACTGAAGGCTTCGATGCGTGAGCTTGGATTGGTCCTGAAAAGACCACGTACTGCAGAAGTAACGGTAATTGCACCTGGTTTGCTTACTCCCCGGATGCTCATGCACAGGTGCTCAGCTTCAACAACTACAACAACTCCTTTTGGCTTAAGCTCTTCTGTGATGATATCAGCCACCTTACTGGTTAAGCGTTCCTGCAGTTGTGGGCGTCTTGATATTATTTCAATTACCCTGACCAGTTTGCTCAAACCTACTATTCTTCCACCCCCGGGAACATATGCAACATGAGCCTTTCCATAAAAAGGCAGTAGGTGGTGCTCACACATTGAATAAAAAGAAACATCTTTAACCAGAACAATTTCATCATGTTCATCTTCCACGAAACAAGTTTGTAAGGCCGACCGCGGATCTTTGTCCAAACCGCCAAAAAGCTCATTATACATATTAGCTACCCGATCTGGTGTGCCCTGCAAACCCTCCCGTGAAAGGTCCTCACCAATTGCTTCCAAAATCATTTCTACTCCTCGGGCTATTTTATCATTATCCATATTGATACCGCCTTTCATCTAGTACTGAATCACACCGGGTAATATAATAAGCAAGCTGTGCAGAAGCGCACAGGACAATATGTTTTCTGTACGCAGATAGAGGTATCCAAGTATAGCAGCTGTCGCCGGTGCCAGAATAGCTATCTCCAGGTAAGTATAAGGATAAGCAATCATCCATGGCTCTGTGATCAGGATATTAAAATAGCGTGAAACTGCCACCAAAAGGATCATTATAAAAAGTCCCCAATTTGGCCCCAGTCTTCGGCTTAAAACGGTTTGGATATAACCCCTCCAAATTATCTCTCTGGGCAGTGCAATTAGAATAAATGGTAACAATAAATATATTGGTGTGTCAAAGCTTTCAATATCAAGTCCGGAGGGCAAACCCCTTGTAGCCATAATAATAAAAGCAGCAGATAAAAGTGCCAGTATATAGCCATGTCTAATCCTGTCACGCCGCAAACCTAGATCCAGGTAAGCATTTTTATCATACCTTGAATAAATGATCAGGATTATAATGATCAAAGAATAACCGAAAACTGAGTAATTGTCAGGCCAGTTATATAATTCCGGGGTAATTTCACTGGCAATAAAAAGGGCGGTGACGATAGGTACTAAAAACATGCTTATTAACCCCGGCGGATTTTTAGCTAAATATATCCAATAACGGGAATATTGGTAATCTAAAGTAAAAATTGTAATTATTATCAGCATAATCATAGCAAAAAGTATATAAACCAGTGCTGAGCTAAAAATACTGGTCAAATTATATTCAACTGCAGGTGGAAGCAGTGGTTTACCTTCCGGCGAGATAAAATAAAAGTAAAGAAAATCATTATAAGGCTGGAAGGTTATAGGTATCTTATCGTTCCAGACAGAAGGAAGCCCTTTTTGTTTATCGAAAACATCTGATACCATATTTAGTTGATTTTGGTCTTCAACCGGTATGAATAAATTGTCTCTCCTGATCTTTTCAAACAAGTCGTTTTCGATAACTATAAAAAAACCGCTTACGGACTCTTCATTGTACCGGTCGTCATTATATTTATAAAGACCTTTTCCAAGCAGCATAATACTTCTGTCCCGATCTGTTTCAGCTAATGTGGTAATAATTCCTCCTTCAGGAAAATAAACCTCCAAATCATTAATATCAAAAAACCAGGGTTCAAATTCACAAACAGAGCTGATTGTATATTCATGGGGTTTGTTTCCCAGAGTACCTGGTGTTAAAGCTGTCAGGATAAAAATAGAAACAACCAGTAATATGGTGATTCCCAGCAGTATTATTAAAGCGACAAAATAATTCTTGCCGGCTAATTTTTTTAAAAGCAAAACTGTTCCTCCTCAGTTTTTTCTGGATGTAAAATTCCATACATACTTCGACGGAATAGGTGATTTTCCTTTAATGCACATAGCCGGTTTAAATGGTTCTTGAGCTTAAACGGCGCTGTTGTTTTCTTTTCAAAGCTGGCTTGATCTGCTATAGTGTAGGTGCTTATTCTACTGTGATTAAAATATAATAAACCGGGGTGAAAGGATGTTCTTAGCTATTGATGTCGGAAATACACATATTATGCTTGGTATCTACCGGGATAAAGATATTATTGTTTACTGGCGTCTTCCCACCAGGGAAGACAGCACCGAAGATGAACTGGGTATGTTTGTTAAAAATCTTCTTCATAACAGCCGGCTCCGCTTGAAAGATATCGATGCTATCGCCATTTCTTCCGTGGTTCCTCCTTTGATGTACTCTCTTGAAAGAATGTCAACAAAATACTTTAAGGTTGATCCCCTTATAATCGGCCCGGGGATCAAGACTGGTTTAAATATTGTAACAGATAATCCCCGTGAAGTGGGAGCCGATCGAATCGTAAATGCTGTTGCTGCATATAACATGTACGGAGGACCACTAATAATTGTTGATTTTGGAACAGCAACAACATTTTGTGCTGTGTCAGAATTAGGTGATTACCTGGGCGGTGTAATTGCCCCCGGCATCGGAATATCTTTAGAAGCATTGTTTGAAAGAGCAGCTAAATTGCCCCGGGTGGAAATAATCAGACCTGATCGGGTTATTGGTAAAGACACTATTTCCAGCATGCAGTCGGGGATAATCTTCGGTTTTGTTGGCCAGGTTGATGGTATTGTTCGCAGAATGTGGAAAGAGTTCAATACTAATCCAATGGTTATTGCCACAGGTGGTTTTGCCGCCCTGATTGCCCGTGAGTCTGAAACGATTAAAGAGGTTAATCCACTATTGACTCTCGAGGGCCTGCGAATTATTAGCAATATGAACTTATAAAAAGATAAATTAAGATGATTCTACTTTGTTTCAGCAAATTAATGGAGGTGGCAGGGATGAGAATCGGTCTGGCCTTAAGTGGAGGAGCAGTCAGGGGTATTGCTCATATTGGTGTTCTTAAGTATCTGGAAGAACGCGAAATTAAACCATGTTGCCTGGCCGGAACCAGCGCGGGCAGTATTGTAGGCGCCTTATACTGTTCAGGCAAAACAGTTGAGGATTTGCAGCGGATCGCTTCAACCATATCATGGAAGGATCTTGTAAAATTTTCCTTTCCACAGGTTGGAATAATTGACTCTAAACGTCTTTTGCGAATCATTAAAGAACATATTGGTGAAACAACTTTTGACGAACTAAAGATCCCGCTTATTATTAATGCTGTTGATTTGTTAAGTGGAAAAGAGATTATTATTGAAGATGGAATCGTTGCTGAAGCGGTTCAGGCCAGCTGTGCCATACCCGGTATTTTTACACCGGTAAAGAGGAATCAGTATCTTTTAGTTGATGGGGGTCTGCTTGACAATGTTCCTGCTGCACATATGAAAAACAGGAATATTGATCACCTAATTTCTGTTAATGTAGGAGCCCAGAGACCTTTAAATAAGGAGCCGGGTAATATATTTGAAATATTAATCCAGTCTTATGATGTTTTGCGCCGTCACCGTGATATACCTGCTTATGAGTATACCGATACACTTATAGAACCGGATCTGGCAGATATAACTTTTCACGATACCAGCAAGACCGACATTTTGATCGATAGGGGCTATAAAGCCGCCAGGCAAGTTTTAGATAATGTCAATTTAAAAAAGAAACCGAATCGTTTTTTTAAGTGGTTAGGTAAGCGCAAGAAGACAGGCACAGAATAGAGAAAGATAGAGGTGATGATATGATGGGTTTGAGCTGCCGGGAGGTAATTCGCAAACGGCGCAGCATTAGAAAATTCGATTCCCGCCCGGTCTCTGCTGATCTGTTGGAAGAGATTATTGAAGCAGCCAGGCTGGCTCCTTCCGGAACGAATCGTCAGCCATGGCGCTTTATTTTGCTAAAAAGTGAAAAAGAAAAAGGAAAAATTGCCGGGATTGTAATCCAGCCTTTTGTTTTAGAAGCACCGGCTGTTTTTGTTTGTTGTGTTGACCGTAATTCATTTACCCGCAGAATGGTTGGAAAAAGGCTGAAAGAGCTGGTTGATACAAACGTTGTCAGTCAAGAGTCAGCTGATTTTTTATCACAAAGAAATATACCTGAACGGGTGGAAGAGGTAATTACCCCTTCTTCAGCTTATCTTGATCTTGGCATCGCTGTTGAACATATGGTTTTACAGGCTACAGCACTGGGTTTGGGCAGCTGTTGGGTGCGTTTGTTCAATACCCGACAAATGCATAAAGCCCTGGGGCTGCCGGAAGAGATCGAAGTTGTGGCTCTCCTGCCGGTTGGTTATCCGGCACATTCACCACCTCTTCGTCCGCGCTTGAATAGAGATGATATTATTATTGAGCCCGATAATTAGGGCTGCTGCACATTGTATTGGAGAAGATAGATTTTCTGTTTATAGAGGTCTTCTAAAATAAATGTCCGAACTGCTATATTTAAAAAGAAGGAGCATTCCTTTTTATTTATTAAGGAAGCTCCTTCTTCATTGGTGATCTATGAATAGTTCTTCTTTAACTATCTGAATCGGCCTGGACCTGCGCCATTTGTTTGTACATCTCCAACCTTTCTTTATTTGCCTTTTCAGCTTTTTCAAACAGTTCTTCAGCCCGTTCAGGAAACTCTTTTTGCAGTGAGCGAAAACGCACTTCATTCATCATAAAAGTGTGCAGTTTTTCTTTAGGCTCTTTAGAATCTAAGATGAAGGGATTCTTGCCTTCTTTAGTCAACAGTGGGTTATAGCGGTAAAGCGGCCAGTAACCTGATTCGACAGCCAACTTTCCTTCCCTCTGACTCTTGCTCATATCGATTCCATGACCAATACAGGGTGAATAGGCGATTATTATCGATGGCCCGGGGTATGCCTCGGCTTCTATAGCTGCTTTAAGAAACTGATTTTGATTGGCTCCCATCGAAACCATGGCCACGTATACATAGCCATATGTAACCGCCATGAGGCCAAGGTCTTTTTTCCGCATTTCCTTTCCTGCCGCAGCAAACTTAGCGATTGCAGCAATAGGTGTCGATTTTGATGATTGTCCTCCTGTGTTCGAGTAAACTTCTGTATCTAAAACCAGTATGTTTACGTCAGCTCCCGTGGCTATCACATGATCAAGTCCCCCATAGCCGATATCATAAGCCCAACCGTCTCCTCCGATTATCCAAATTGATCGTTTTGGTAAAAGGCCTGATTTTCCCCTTATATCACTTAACAGTTCGGCGTTATCTGCCTGTGGTTTTTCAGCTTCCAGCAGTTCACTTACCCGATCGGCAGCTTTTAAAGAGGGATCGCCCTGGTCTTTAACATCTAACCAATTTTGCAGAGCTTCTTTTAATGATGCCGATATGCTGGTATGGATTATCCGGTTAACAGAATCAACAAGTTTTAATCTCTGCTGGTTTATTCCCAGGGAATAGCCGAAACCAAATTCGGCATTGTCTTCAAAAAGTGAGCTGGCCCAGGCCGGACCGCGGCCGCTGCTGTCAACTGTATATGGGACAGTAGGTGCATTGCCTCCATAAATGGAAGAACACCCGGTTGCATTGGCAATAACCATACGGTTGCCAAACAACTGGGTGATTACCTTAACATATGGGGTTTCTCCACAACCAGCACAGGCCCCCGAATATTCAAATAGCGGTTTGCGGTACTGACTGCCACGAACAGTGCTCGGCGAAATGTCCAAATCCAGCTCGGGTAAACTTTCAGCAAAACGAAACTTGGCATCTTCAGCATCCGTCACTTCTTCCAGAGGTTCCATTTTCAGTGCTTTTTCCCTGGCCGGGCAGACATCTACGCAGTTTCCACAGCCGGTACAGTCGAGTGGTGATAGTTGGATCCTGTACTGCAATCCCTTGATATCTTTGGCTTTGCCATCTATGGTGGTAAAATTCTCTGGTTTCTTATCCAGGTCCTCAGGACGAGCCAGGTAAGGTCTGATTACAGCATGGGGACATATAAATGAGCATTGGTTGCACTGAATACAATTGTCCGGCAGCCATATCGGGACTTGAACGGCAATTCCTCTTTTCTCATAACGTGTTGTTGCTGTTGGAACGGTACCATCAGGATTAAACGCACTAACCGGAAGGTCATCACCTTTTAGCTCAATCATCGGGTAAACAGTCTCACAGACATACTGAGGAGCTTCTTCCGGTTCATAAGTGGAACCGGTGGCAGCTTCAGCCCAGCTTTGAGGATAGTTTACTTCTTCTATGGCTTCCAATGCTTTATAGATTGCATTAACATTCATCTCAACGACATCTTTGCCTTTTTTGCCATAGGTTTTTTCGATCATTTTTTCAATTTCTTTAAAAGCCAGGTCAGGCTCGATTACCTCGGATAGTTTAAAGAAAGCTGATTGCATGATAATATTGATACGTCCACCCAGGCCAAGCTCACTGGCAATTTTAAAAGCATCTATGTTATAAAACTTAAGGTTCTTTTGGGCGATAGTCCTTTTCATTTCTGCGGGCAGGTGCTCTTCCATTTCTTCACTGTTCCAGTGGGAATTTAACAAGAATATACCGTTTTCCCTGATTCCTTCCAGGATATCATAACGGGCAACAAATGAAGGGTTATGACAGGCAATAAAATCAGCTTCGTCAATGGTGTAAGTCGATTTAATTTGCTCATTCCCAAAGCGCAGGTGTGAAACGGTAATGCCACCGGATTTCTTCGAATCGTAGACAAAGTAGCCCTGTGCATAGAGGTCAGTATTATTACCGATAATAATAATACTATTTTTATTGGCGCCGACTGTGCCATCTGCGCCAAGTCCGAAAAATTTAGCCCTGTGAGTCCCTTCAGGAGAAGTATGGAAGCTTTTTGGTATTTCGAGAGAAGTGTGTGACACATCGTCATTAATGCCAACTGTAAAATGGTTTTTTGGCTGTTCGGAATGGAGATTGTTAAAAACAGCCTTAACCATACGGGGGTTGAATTCTTTTGAACCGAGTCCGTAACGTCCACCTATAACCAGCAGAGTCCGGTTTGCTTCCATCAGGGCGGTGCATATATCCTGGTAAAGCGGTTCTCCTAAAGAGCCCGGTTCCTTCGTCCGGTCTAAAACTGCGATTCGCTTACAGGTTTCCGGCAGAGCGGCTAAGAAGTGGCTCCTGGAAAATGGCCTGAAAAGGCGAACCTTAATCAGTCCCACTTTTTCACCCTGTTTATTAAGGTAGTTAACTGCTTCTTCAACTGTATCGCAGGCTGAGCCCATACAGACTATTACTGAGTAGGCGTCTGGGGCACCACAGTAATCGAATAATTGATAGTGTCGACCAGTTAGTTCGAACACTTGATCCATAACAGCGGCTACTTTTTCAGGAGTTTCAAGGTAGTAAGGATTAGCAGCTTCCCTGTTTTGAAAATAAATATCCGGGTTTTGCGCAGTACCTCGCTGGTGTGGTTTTTCGGGGCTTAGCGCACGTTCGCGAAAAGCTTTGATTGCATCCCAGTCAACCATTTTTTTGATATCTTCATAGTCAACGAGTTCAACTTTCTGCACCTCGTGAGATGTGCGGAACCCATCAAAAAAATGCAGAAAAGGAACCCTTGTTTTTAAAGTGCTCAGGTGGGATACAAGAGCCAGGTCGATCACTTCCTGAACTGAAGCCGAAGCAATCATTGCAAATCCAGTCTGCCTGGCAGCCATTACATCGGAATGATCGCCGAAAATCGATAGCGCATGGGTTGAAAGAGCCCGCGCTGAGACATGAAAAACTGAGGGTAGCAGTTCACCTGAGATTTTGTACATATTAGGAATTTTTAACAGCAAACCCTGGGATGCCGTAAATGTTGTTGTCAATGCTCCATTAACCAAAGAACCATGGACCGCCCCGGCTGCTCCTGCCTCAGATTGCATCGTGGCTACTTTCAAAGTTTGGCCGAAAATATTTTTTCGCCCGTAAGCGGCCCACTCATCGCATATTTCAGCCATCGGAGATGAAGGTGTAATAGGGTATATAGCTGCTACATCACTCAAAGCATAAGCTATATATGATGCGGCTGTGTTGCCATCCATTGTGTCAAATTGTTTAGTCAAAAGGCATACCTCCTGTTGATTTGTTTTTTACAGCCTGATAATTTACTCATTACCGACCTCAACTTATATTATATTACCATTATATAATTTCAACAACAAATTTGATTGTCCACTAAACAAAATTTATAGTCAATAGAAAAAATAAATTTTCTGGTCTTAATTACTACTCATCAAAACTTTTTATTTGTTCAATAATTCGTAAAAAAATGTCGACCAGATCAGGGTCGAACTGGGTGCCGGCATTTGTTTTTAGTTCAGCAATTGCTTTTTCTGTCGTCATAGCCTTACGGTACGGACGATCGCTGGTCATTGCATCATAGGCATCTGCTATGGCCATGATTCTACACTCAATAGGTATATCATTTCCACTGATTCCGAGGGGATAACCGTTACCATCCCAGTGTTCGTGATGTTTTAGAATTAGATTCGCTATTGTCGATAAGTCAACTGACGATAGGGCTATACGGTAGCCTTTTTCCGAATGCTGTTTCATGATCTGCCACTCTTGTTCTGTTAGTGGCCCCTTTTTAAAAAGGATGTTGTCAGGGGTGCCAACTTTACCAAGATCATGGACCTGGGCCAGTAAACTTAAGTCTGACAATTGTTTCTGTGATAGGTCAATTGTTTTCCCAATTTCCAGGCATAGCTTTTTAAGCCGGTGTGCATGGCCCATGGTAATATGATCTCTTTCTCCCAGCGTTGCCATAAGAGACTGAATAATCTGGGATCTGGCATCGACGCCTTTGTGTAATTTTGCCCTGTACATTAAGTCGTCAGCTTCTTTGAAAGTTTGCTGTAAAGATTTATTACCACTGTCTGCAGTAGCATAGCCCAATGATATGCTGAGCGGCAGTGGGTGCTGATTTTCCTTATTTTCCTTATCTACCATGGTTTGAATGCGCCTTGCTATTTTTTCTCCGGTGTGAGAATCGGTTCCAGGCAATAGGGCTACAAATTCATCACCTCCGACCCGGGCCAAAATATCTCTTTCGCGTAATGTCTTTTTCAAAATCCTTGCTGAAGCAGCTAATAATTGATCTCCTTTTTCATGGCCTACGGTGTCGTTTATCAGTTTTAAACCATCCAGATCAAAAGATATAACTGTAACCGGGTAATCACCGCTTATGCTCAATCGTTCAAGCTCGTTTTCAAAATAAGCGCGGTTATATAAACCGGTCAGCTGATCGTGCAGGCTTAAATATTTCAGTTGATTCTCATAACGTTTACGCTCGGTAACATCACGGCCTACACCTCGGAAACCCGGCAAGCTCCCTTTCTTGCCTTCCATAAGCGATAATGAAAATTCAGCGTATGCTGTGGAACCGTCTTTTTTGATCATTTGAAAAGTTTCGGCATGTACAGTTTTTCCTGTCTTGAAAACCTTGTTGAAACTCTTAAAGACAGCCTTGTAATCATTGCAAAATTCCCGGTAGTTCTTGCCGATAAATTCAGCAACACTATAACCGAGGGAGGAAGCTGCCGCTTCATTGCAAAATGTAATATTGCCTTTAAAATCTGTTTCAAAATAACCGTCATTAATGGAGTTTAATATTTCCCGGTGTTTTTTTTCCGATTCCTTTAAAGCTTGTTCAGCTAATTTTTTTTGGCTGATATCTGTGACAAAGCCTTCTAAAAATATCACGTCACCCTCTTTATTATAAACACCTTTAGCTCGTTCCCAGACCCATCTGGTCTCCCCGGAAGATGTAATAATTGGATACTCAAGTTCTGGGGTGGCCCCAGTTGAAAGTTTATGTTGAAATAGTTCCCAGACTTTTTCCTGGAAGTCGGGATGAATCAAATCATTGTATGAAAGGAGTTTGTTTGCGACCAGATCTTCAGGCCTGTAACCGGTTATTTTAAGACAGCCGCTGCTAATAAATTCCATGGTCCAGTTTCGATCGTTTCGGCACCTGTATACCATGCCTGGAAGATTACCAAGCAGATTATTTAACTGTCTTTCCCGCTCCTGTAACTTTTTTACCGCCTCTTTTCTATCGGTAATGTCGTTATAAATAGCATAACCACCGCAAAACTGATTATTTATGAATACTGGCACACCCTTGATCAACACTTCAATCCGGCCACCATGCCTGGTATAACGGGTGCCTTCGGTGATAATATTTTGTCCGGATAAAACCTTTCTGGTATAATCCCGGTTTGCTGAATCCTTTTTTCCTTGTTCAAGGACATCATCTACATCTATTCCAGCTATTTCATGCAGTCCATAACCAAATAAATCTTGAAAGTTTTGATTGATATCAATAATCCGGTGATACTGATCAAAATAAGCAATGGCATCTGTTGAGTTTTTAAATAAAGCTGCCAGAAGCTTATTATGATTAATTATCTTCTTTTCGGTTTCTTTACGGTCTGAAGCGTCATAATATTGCCATATATGACCGGATAAGGTTAAATCTTCATCGAATACCGGGATATAGTTTAGTTCAAAAACCCGGCCGTCTAAGAAAGCTACTTCTGCGGCAATAAGCGTTTTGCGGCAGGAAAGCATTTTATTGATTTGTGCGGAAAATTTTTCTGGGTCTGCAAGCAGGTGTTTGTATTTTTCTATAAGCATAGTATGATCACTGCCAATAATCTCATCAGGTTTGTAAGGGATCGAAAAAATTTCGCAGAATAACCGGTTGGTCAGGATAATATTTCTATTTATATCTTCTAAAAGAATGGCGGCAGGTGTATGCTCAACCATTGCTGTAAAATGAATAAGATTATCCTTGAGCTTACTATTCATATGCTCAACCCGGTTAAATTCTTTAGCATTTATATTATTAAACTCAGCTTTTTCCCTTTGGCTGCTGCTCTTATTTTTTCTGAACAAAAGCAATTATTCCTCCTGGCTGTACATGAGCTTAAATATTTATACTTAAATATTTATAGTTTCTTCTACATTCTACCTTATTATCCCTTTTATTAGCTTAAATTAAGCTTTTTCGGGATATGTTCTTAAGTAAATGGTTTTATGAAGTCAGGTAATTGTTTATTAGTCATTTACCATGATAGATGATTGCTTTAATCTGAATTTTAAAGGACATTCAGTGTTCTTTGGCGAAATTTAAAATAGAAATATGATGGTATTATTATCCCGGGAAGGTTGGTCTTATGGTTCCTCTACAATATGAAGGCGATGTTTACAGGCCGCCCAGTGAAGCAAAAAGCCTTATTTTGCAGGCTACAATTGGCTGCTCATATAATCGTTGTACTTTCTGCAGCATCTATAAAAAGAAGAAATTCCGAGTGCGTACACTGGACGAAATCAAGAAAGAAATAGCTTTTACTTCCGGCTTACTCCCTCATACCCGTCGAGTTTTTTTAGCTGACGGCAACGCCCTGGTAATCCCTACGGAACAGCTGCTGGAGATTTTGCAGAGCCTGGATCGTTTTTTCCCAAACTTAGAACGTGTGTCTGTATACGGCAACACCCAGGATCTGTTGGAAAAAAATGTGGCAGAACTCAAAATGCTAAGGAAAAACAAGCTGGATATTATCTACCTGGGTATTGAAAGCGGCAGTGCCAAAGTTCTTATGGATGTCAAAAAAGGAGTAAATCCGCATGAAATTGCTCAGGCTGCGGCGAGGGCAAAAGAAGCGGAGATACCACTTTCTGTTACCGTGATTAACGGCCTGGCCGGAGTTGAAGGTTCTGAGGAGCATGCCAGGGAAACCGCCTGCCTGCTAAACAAAATGGACCCTGAATATTTAGGTTTGCTCAGCCTGATTACTGTACCGGGAACGACTATACACCGCCAGTTTAGAGAAGGCAAGCTCACTCCGCTTAGCCCCTGGGAACTGCTTCATGAAATCAAGATGATTGTCGAAGGTCTATCATTAACCAATTGTGTTTTTCGGGCCAATCATGCTTCCAACTATCTGCCGTTAAAAGCAACCCTTCCCCGGGATAAGAATTCTCTTTTAGTTGAATTGGATAAAGTTATTAAAAAGAAAACCCCTGGCTCACTTAAAAGTGAATTATTTCGCGGCTTATAATATTTAACCCCTGTTTTGCTTATATTTTAACCGTAAGAACGGTAAAAGAAAACATTGCATCGGGTCAAAGGCGCTTGGGGGAATTAAAAAAATGAAAAAGACTAATGCTGCCCGAATCCTCGATCGTTTAAAGATTGATTACCGGTTAACAGAGTTCTCCGTCGATGAGCAAGATTTAAGCGCAAGAAATGCTGCAGAAAAGCTTAAAATACCTCCGGAACAGGTTTTTAAGACCCTGGTAGCCCGGGGAAATAAGACCGGTGTAGTTGTAGTCTCAATTCCGGGTAGTGCTGAATTGGATTTAAAAGCCATGGCTAAAATGAGTGGCAACAAGAAAGTAGAATTAGTTCCTTTAAAGGAGATCCAGCAGTTGACCGGCTACTTAAGAGGGGCGGTTTCTCCCCTGGGTATGAAAGTCAACTACTCCTGTTATGTTGATCAGAGCGCCTTTAATTATTCTTATATTTTTATCAATGCCGGGGCTCGTGGGATTCAAATCAGAATTACTCCAAGCGATCTGGTCAACTTAATTGGGGCTGTTACGGGGAAATTGATCATTTAAAAGGGCATTCTCCAACTGGCTAAGTAAGAGCATGCCCTTAAAAGTGTTCTTTTTATAAAAATTTACAGGGGGACAACGTTAGCTGCTTGTGCTCCCCGGTTGCCTTCAACAACCTCAAATTCTACAGATTGACCTTCTTCAAGTGTTTTGAATCCTTCGGACTGGATAGCGGAAAAGTGCACAAAAACATCTCCATCTTCCTCTGTTTCGATAAAACCGTACCCTTTGTCTGGGTTAAACCATTTTACTTTACCTTGCATTTAACAAATTCTCCTTCGCTTAGAAATTAATCAAAAAGAGGAATTTCGTCAAACCCCATTCCTTTTCCCAAGCAAAGGTATTAAGATAGTTTGCGTTATTCACATCTTTTCAACACTGACCCAAAATATAACATGTTTAAATGAAAAATGCAAGTTTTATGTGTGGAAATGTGCAGAACGGAAAGTGCAGAAATCCAGTTGTTCAATTCCGGTGCTTGTTTACCCTTGTGTTTATCTTGCTTAAGCTAGTTCTAATGCATTGTTGGGACAGGCTTTGATACAATCCATGCAGCCTTTGCAGACCGGGGAAAAAATCACTGGCTTGTCATAAGGTTCTTCCTGTGCTAGAATATTGAGAGAACAGGCCTTAACAGCAGCACATACTCCGTTATTACACTGTTCAGGTTGGCACTTTTTATAGTCGATCAGTAATAATCTAGGCATGGCAATCATCCTTTTAAGAAGCTGTAATTAAGGGCAAATCATATATTATAGTATTATAATATTATAGTATTTAAATAGTAAGGTATATTGATAATCATGTCAACAATATTGTCATACCGCTATCAGGACTCGAGTTTTAAATAATTTTTTAAAGGTATTCTAACAGTATTTTGGTAAGATTTGAAGCAGGCTATGGCAGTTATCTAACTTTTCGTTATTTATTTCCTTGCAAGATGAACGATTTTGGAAAGAAGATAATGGGGTGAATTATGCAGGTTTGGTCTGATGTGGGAAAATTGAAGAAAGTCTTATTACACCGGCCTGGCCAGGAACTAGAAAACCTGACTCCTCGTTACCTGGAAGATTTGTTGTTTGATGAAATTCCATGGTTGGCCCAGGCTCAAAAAGAGCATGACGGATTTGCGCAAGTGCTGAGAGAAAGCGGGGCTGTAGTTTATTATGTGACCAACCTGTTAACAGATATTGCCGGTGATTCGGAAATAAAAAGTGAAATGATTAAAAAGCACCTTAAAGCAAGCCCTTTGATTGAATCAGATGTTTTAGACTATATTTATAGTTACCTTAACGAAAAGAATCCTGAACAACTAATCGCGACAATTATTGCCGGGTTTCCCAAGAAGGAAATCCAGCACTTAAAAAAATACAGGACGTTAAGCGATTTGACCTTAGATAGTTATCCTTTCTACCTGGCACCTTTACCCAACATGTATTTTACAAGAGATCACGGGGCAATGATCGGTCATAAACTGCAGGTTAGCAGTATGTTTAATCCAGCCCGCAGGTTGGAAACAACTTTCTTGCGTTTTATCCATAAATACCATCCCCTTTTTAAGAATGTTGAGCTGTCATTTCATGAAGAAATCCCTTATGGTATCGAGGGCGGAGATATCCTGGTATTAAACTCAGAAACTCTGGTTATCGGTTTAAGTGAACGGACAACAGAAGAAGCTATTGAATGGGTTGCTCAAAAATACCTGGTTGAAAATGAATTGGTCAAACAAGTTGTTGTTATTCAGATCCCTTCCAGACGGGCGTATATGCACCTTGATACTGTATTTACTATGATTGATAACGATAAGTTCTTGATGTATCCGGGAATTAAAGATTTAATAAAAGTTTACTGGTTGGAAAGAGGTAAAGATAATCGGGTTTTGGCCAGCAATGGTTACAGCTTGCATGGGGCTTTATGCAAGGCTTTAAATCAAGGTATGGTAGAAATTATATATTCAGGGACAAATGATGAGATTACGGCAGCACGGGAGCAGTGGGGTGATAGCACAAACGCTTTAGCTGTCAAACCCGGTAAAGTCATCTGCTACGAGCGTAATGAAGTGACTAATAAGACCTTACGGCATCATGGCTTAGAGGTTATTGAAATTGATGGTTCTGAGCTGGTGCGTGGACGTGGTGGACCAAGGTGTATGAGCATGCCTCTTGATAGAGAAGGATAATAATTATAAAAATAACAGAACGGGGGATACAAGGTGGAAAGAGAACTATCTTTAGAATTTGTTCGTGTTACAGAAGCAGCGGCCCTTGCTTCAGGGAGGTTAATGGGTCGGGGCGATAAAGAAGCAGCTGATCAGGCTGCTGTTGATGCCATGCGTTCTGTTTTCGATACGGTGCATATTAATGGGACAGTAGTTATAGGTGAAGGCGAGATGGATGAGGCACCCATGCTTTATATTGGTGAAAAGGTGGGAAACGGTTCTGAGCCTATCGTTGATATTGCAGTCGATCCTCTTGAAGGCACAAACCTGGTTGCCAGGGGTTTACCCAATGCATTGTCGGTAGTAGCTATTGCTTTACAAGGATGTTTTTTACATGCACCGGATATTTATATGGATAAAATTGCTGTCGGTCCAAGGGCCCGTGGGTGCATTGATTTGGATGCAACTGTGTCAGAAAACCTAAAAGCAGTGGCTGTAGCCTTAAAACGTAATGTTCAGGATTTAACAGCTATAATTCTTGATCGGCCGCGTCATCAGAAGATTATCGAAGAGACCCGCCGGGCCGGGGCCAGGGTTAAGCTGATCAGTGACGGTGATGTTTCTGCTGCAATTGCAACGTCAATAGATAATACCGGGGTAGATATTTTATTTGGTATTGGAGGAGCTCCGGAAGGAGTTATAGCCGCTGCAGCCCTTAAAATTCTTGGAGGTGATATGCAGGGTCGTCTTATTCCCGAGGATGATGAAGACATGGAACGTATCAGAAATATGGGTCTAAAAAATGTTAAGAAGCTCCTTTATTTAGAAGATCTGGTTAAAGGCGATGACATTTTTTTTGCTGCCACAGGAATTACTGATGGTGACATGCTCAAAGGTGTGCGGTTTCGTGGGCAAACAGCAGAAACCCATTCTCTGGTTATGCGGGGGGTCACCGGGACCATTCGTAATATATATGCAACGCATACTCTTGAAAAAAAACCTTTATTTATTCCGGAATCAGCAAATTGCCGTAATCAGCCAGGAGTAAACAGGTAAAAGAAAATGCTGCTCAGCTATTCTTACGACTGTTAATATTTTTTGCATCGGGTAATTCGGTACAGAAGTAATGAATCCAGATATAAATGTTATTAAACAGGGCTAAAAGTAAAGCAGCTGGTGAGGCAAACAAAATGCCGGGAATATATAATCCCAGGAGTCCGATTGTGTAGATACTGTTACCGGTATACTTGAATATACCTTCATTAAGATGCTGATTGCTGCGATAAGCCGGGTCAAAATGATCTGCTCCGGCAAGGCGTTTAAAACCATAAAACCTGATTATTGAATAGAGCAGCCATAAGAAAGGGACTGCTATGATTAAAGCGATAGCCCAGCGGTTGAAGGCTGAAATGGCCAGAATATTTTGATTGCTGATAGCCACAAATATTAAAGCCGTAATACGGGCTGTAAGCAGAATTGAATAGTCTGCTAAATATGCAATATAACCAATCCGGGGCAAATTAACAGTCAGCCATTGAGTTTCCAGTTGTATTCGCCAGATTAACATAACATAAACCTGGTGCAGAACAGCAATGATAATGCCAATCCACATCCATGAAATGGTGGTAACTCCCAAAAATTCTCCCAGGGAAAAAAGAGGAAATCTGTTTATTGCCGCACTTAATGATACCAGCAGAAGGGCAAGCAGTGCAAAATGCCATTCTTGATTTTTAAAAATACTTTTTATCACGGTTTTTTATAGGCCTCGTTCCTACTTGACAATAAGAACATTGGTTTGAGCCAACTGTAGTACTGCATTGCTGATACTGCCAAGAAATAACTTTTTAACACCGCCCATCCCTCTTCTACCTATAATAATAAGATCATAATTATCTTCTGAAGCGACTTTATTTATTACTTCGGCAGGGTGGCCTGTTTTAAAAATTGCATTAACCGGAATATTATACTTTTCAAACTCTTTTTCAGCATCATTAAAATATTTTTTCCTTTCTTCCCAAAGCCGTTTATCCATATTTTTAAGCTGTTTTTCTTCTTCAGGACTAAACGGGTATTTCCCCTGCCAGTAATCAGGTAAAATAGTTGTACTTTCATGTACATGGATAATACTTATTTCATTAATAGAGCAGTTGCCAATCATATCTGATGCTACTTTAATAACTTTTTTGCTAAATTCAGAGCCATCTGTGCATACTAAAATTTTCATTTACCTCTCCCCCTTCTCTTTATTAATTCTATGATATCAAGATTATTCCTTCCTGCAATATGCTGCGCTGCAAGCTGTTACTACTTGATTAACAGATATGCTTATAATTAATAAAGGGATACAAGGCCTAAAAGAGAAGATATTAACTGTTTAATCTCCGGTTAATTTTTCTTTATGAAAGTAAAGCTGGTAATCTGCCAGTAAAAAAGCGAGGGTTTAATATGGTCTCATTTCCGACGATTGAAGAGATTAATGATGCAGCAGAAAGAATTCAACCTTATATTCACCGCACGCCGGTTTTTACATCAAAGACGATTGATCACCTCTGCGGGAGAAGGATTTATTTTAAAGCTGAGAATTTACAAAAAGTTGGTGCTTTTAAAGTACGCGGGGCCACTAATGCTGTTTTTAGTCTTTTAGATAATCAGTTAAAGGGAGGAATAAAATCAGTAAAGGCTGTAGCCACCCATTCATCAGGCAATCATGCTGCTGCGCTGGCCTATGCTGCTTCCTGTGGCGCCATAAAGGCTTATGTTGTTATGCCGGAAAATGCCCCAGAGGTTAAAAAGGCAGCGGTTGCCGGTTACGGAGCGGATATTACTTTTTGTGAATCGACACAGCAGTCCCGTGAAGACACCCTGGCCTCGATAATAGAGCAAACCGGCGCCGTTTTTATTCATCCCTATAATGATTACCGCGTAATTACCGGTCAGGCCACAGCAGCCAGGGAGTTGTTGGAGCAGGTTCCTGAACTCGATGCAATTCTTGCCCCTGTAGGTGGAGGAGGGCTTTTAAGTGGCACTGCCCTTAGTGCCGCGGCGCTTAAACCGGGAACAGCTGTTTTTGGAGCTGAACCGGAGGGTGCTGATGATGCTTACAGGTCTCTACAGGCAAAAAAAATTATCCCGATTACAAACCCGCAGACAATTGCAGACGGTTTACGCACCTCTCTTGGCGATCTTACCTTTCCGATTATTCAAAGATATGTTAAAGATATCCTGACGGTTAGCGATACAGATATAATTAATGCGATGCGGCTGATCTGGGAAAGAATGAAACTAATTATAGAGCCTTCGGCAGCAGTCCCAATAGCTGCTATACTTACCAAAAAAGACCGGATAAAAGGCAATAAAATAGGATTGATTGTTTCTGGCGGAAATGTCGATTTAGAAAAGCTCCCCTGGCTAAAACGTAATTGATTTTTACCTGCCAAAAGAAGCAAAGGGTTAACAACATTATCTAAGGAGGAAGTCAGGACAACGACTTATAAATATTTCCCTAAGGTTCCAGCAGGGAGCCCATAAAGATAATGGTGCCCGTCATGTCATCGGTAATAGCAAAGAAAAAGGGCCTGTCGACAATCATGGTGAAATGATCCGGCATTGCTGATTCCAGGGCGATCTCTACCGAGGTGACAGCAGCAGCTTCAGTACCTTCTTCGTTTACCTCGATGAAACTTTTATGTTTCACTTCACTGATGAATAACCTGGGCGGGATGTCGCGCATACCACTAAAGTCAGCAGCCTGGTCGTCAAAAGCAATTCCCATACCAAGATTTTTCAGAACCGCATTTAGAGAGGTCTCGTACTCAAATTCGAAACGGGGCAGGCCGAGTTCTACTTCGGATGATTGATAGGAAGAAGACCATTCTTTCCAGCTTTCGGCATCAAGCTTTTCATAGAAGCCTTCTAATCCAGTTTCTTCCGAAGGCAGAAATACATGCATGCCAAGCCGTTCATTTTTGCCATAAGGCAGGCGAACTGCCTGGAAAAGTTCTGTTTCCAGGTATTCAAAGTCATCTTTCCTGAACATTACCGGGTGTTCTTTTTCAGAACCGTGGTTAAGTTTAAAAGGGATCTCCCGGGTTAATTCCGGGTCAAACGGTTCTGTCCATTCTCCATTGAAATAAATAGCATTGATCAAAAAGAGGACTGTCAGGGGATCAATCGGCGGTTCAATAATATCTTCTATTGTTCCACGGGTTTTATCCTTAACCCAGTTATTGATAATATCTGTTGATCCGGGATCATCAAAATCGAGATCAGTTACTTCGGCATCAAAGTATTTACTGTTACGCTGAAGGAAGTCTTCTTTAAATTCGATTCCTTTGCGGGCCCAAAGCGAATTGGCTGTTGTCATTTCTACTTTTGGATCCGGGTTTTTCAAGATGGTCAGCAAACTATAAAATGACTCGTTTACCTCAACCCTGCTCATGTCTTGAAAGAAAAGAGTTTCCTCCATTGCCGACCTGGTTTCTTCTTCAGCCCCGTTATAGGTCATGGCCAGGGCAATCAGGATGCTCGATGGTGAAATAAGGAGGTTATCATTTTTATCTTTGCCAAGTTCATGAAAAATATTGAAGCCCAGCCTGTTGTTGGCATTGATCAACCGCTCATCCAGTTCTTCTGCCGGGGCAGCCAGACTTTCTTCTGCTTCAAACCTTGCGCATCCGCCTCCCATAGTTAAAAAAAGCAGTCCGGCAATAAGAAATGCGCAAATTCCAATATAATATTTGTTATTCATCCCAGGTGCCTCCTTGTTTTAAAGCCTTTATTAATCAGACAATATGATTACTCAAATGGTTCCATTCTCTTAAAGGAATAAACGGTTAAAAAGGTGAATACTATTTAAAGTAAAGTTATTTTACAGAGCAAAAAATCATGAAACATCGATTTTTTGTATTAAGTGATAAAGCATTAAATTATCAATATGGGAACTTCAATATATGCTAAAGCAGGAGATAAAAATGAACAATATGAATATAAAAATAAAAAATATCAAACAGTTATTGGCTGTGGCTCGTGGTGAGCAGCCACCTCAATTACTGCTTAAAAACGGACAAGTTATTGATGTTTTTAACTGCAGGGTTTTTAAGGGCAATGTGGCGGTTAATAATGGTATTATAGCTGCAGTTGGCAGTGAATACAAAACCGGATTGAAAGAAATTGACCTTGACGGCGGCTTTATTGCTCCCGGCCTGATTGATGCCCACCTGCATGTGGAAAGCACGTTACTTTTACCTCCCGAATTGGGTCGGGTGATTTTAGGCCACGGTACTACTGCTGTAATTCATGATCCCCATGAGATTGCCAATGTCCTTGGTCTTGATGGAGTTAAGTTGATGCTTGACCTTTCAGAAAGCAGCCCCTGTGATTTTTTTGCCACGGTTCCCTCTTCAGTTCCTTCTACTGATCTGGAGACTGCGGGTGGCGAGATTAATGCAGATCAGGTGGCACAACTGCTCAGGCACCCCCGTGTGGTTGGTCTTGGAGAGATGATGAATTATCCCGGAGTGATCAATGGAAATGAAGAAATGCTCCGTAAAATTATCGCGGCCCAGAGTGCCGGCAAGGTGGTCGATGGGCATGCACCGTCAGTCCGGGGCAGCGACCTGCAGGCTTACCTTGCTGCCGGTGTGAGTACCGATCATGAGTGTATAACTCCTGCCGAAGCACAGGAAAAGCTGAACAGTGGGATGAAGATTATAATCCGACACGGTTCAGCTACTTCTTCTTTGGATCAAATGTTATCGCTTATTAACCCGTCCAACAGTGATTTCTTTATGTTTGGCAGTGATGATCGAGAAGTGGGTGAACTGCTTGAAAAGGGTCATGTAAACGAAATTTTAAAAAAAGCAGTTTCCCAGGGTGGAGATCCTCTTGTCATGATTAAAATTGCTTCTCTGAACCCGGCCCGTCACTACCGGTTATATGAGCGTGGAGCGATTGCTCCCGGTTACCGGGCAGACCTGGTTGTTTTTGAAGATCTGAAAAATTTCCAGACCAGGCTGGTTTTTAAAGATGGCCTGGAGGTATTCCGTGAAGGCCGCATGCTTATTAGTGATCATAAAAAAAAGCTTCCGGCTGCAGCTCTTAATAGTGTAAAGCTGGCTAAACCACTGCAAAGTGCAGATTTCAACCTGTATCCTCCTTCTGATCAGATGCCTGTAATCGGGGTAATACCGGGTCAGTTGATTACCGAGAAACTGTTTTATAATGTTAAACGCCGAGATGACGGTTCGGTTCCGGCAGTGCCTGCACCCGGGATCAATAAAATTGCTGTTGTTGAACGGCATGGTAAAAATGGTCGTATCTCTGTGGCACTGATTAAAGGGATTGGTCTGAACAAAGGTGCGCTTGCTTCGAGTGTAGCCCATGATTCGCATAATATACTGGTGACAGGAGCCTGTGAAAAAGCGATGGCTGCAGCAGTCAATGAACTGGCCCGGGTAGGTGGGGGATTTGTGGTTGTGGGTGAAGATGCAGAGGTTAAAGCCTGCCTGCCGCTAAAAGCTGGCGGGTTAATGTCTGTTGAAAAGGCTGAAACAGTGGCGAAGAAGATGAATGATCTACTTACAGCTGCTCATGAACTGGGCACAGATTTGTCCCAGCCTTTCCTCACCCTTTCATTCATGGCTCTGCCGGTGATTCCTTCTTTGAAAATCACCGATCGCGGCCTGGTTGATGTTGATAACTCTACTATAATTTAATAATATACTAAAGAATTATTAGTCTCGATGATTTGCAATTATTAATTTAGACTCAATAAAATATGCTTAATCAGATCTCTGCACCATATAAATCACCAGGTTCCGGGTACTTTAAGAATAAATCTGCTCAAGGACTTCCTGGAAACCTTCGATGCGGGTAAGTGTCTGGCCCCATGGAAAGCTGGTCCCATCAATACAATCACCGTCTAAAGCCAGGAAAGGAATCCCCTTTTCCCTTAATTTTTTCTTCATGAACATTGTGCCACCAGCTGATTGGCGGCATCCCCAGTGTGAGAAATGGACCACTCCGTGGGCCTGATAATCCTGACACATCTTTTCAATTGTTTTTAAACGGCGGCCTATCGGTCCCAGACCAGGATGAGCAAGGATCTTTTGGGCCAGACTGAGAAAAGGTTTTTCCGGATCAAGGGGCGGCCAGTAAACGTAATTCATTTCCTCTGCAACTATCATCTGCTTCAACTCTTTTTCCAGGTAAGAGATCATCTCTGAAGAATAGTAGGGGCGCAGGTGTAACCAGATCAAGCGGAATTTTTCTTCTTCACCGGGGGTAGATTGTACTGCTTCATTGTTAACTATTGTTTGCAATTCTTCAGCCAGGGTTCGGTAAATTTCCGGAGTTTCGGGATGCCCCTGTCCGAGCAGGGTCAAATAGATGTAGCTCAATCCTTCTTCTCCGTTCATAGGAGAAGGGATTTGTTGGCGCAGGCGGCTGATTTCCAGTTGATAGCGGCGGGCCCGGTTGGAAAACTCAAAAACTTTTTTGATTCGCTCACCGGTAAGATTTTGACCGGTTTGTCGCTCCAGGTTGCGGGTAATGTCAGCCAGCTGCTCAGCGACATATTTTAAAGAGTCTTCATTTTCCCGGAAAGGGACATCTAATAAGAAAAGAGGCTTGTTGTAACGGCTGGCCATATATTGAAACAGGCGGGGCGCACCGTCGCAAAGATGCGAACTGGCCATCAAAAAATCAGGAAGAGGGAAATATTCCAGGGTAGTTCCAGCTGCCGCACAACGGTGAAAAGAACAGCTGTCTGAGGCTATACCCATATGGTCGGATTGTTTAAGCAGATCCGGGGCCAGGTCTAATGAAGCCGAAGTTCCAGCGGCTGCTTCGGGAGCGAAAGGAACCAGGTCAAAAAAATATACTATCTCACTTGGGAAAAATGCGCTGGTCCAGGCTACTGGTTTTTTCTGCTGGTAAGCCTCGGCGGCCTGATCCAAAGCCATGGAAGTCATCTGTCTTCTTGCCTCGCAGGAAAAACTGTTCCTTTTGACAAAAACCTCTCTGGCTAACTGGTAAGTCCCCGGTGAGGCCAATAGTTTTCGGCCCAATTTACCCTTTAAGTTTTTTCTGAATAGCTTTTGAGGGTTCATATATATTCACCTATTTTATTCAAGAATTTCCAAGAATGCTTCCACTCTTGTTTTAAGCTGACCTAAATCTTCTTTACCGAGCTCAGTTTTCAATTTCAGGTGTGGTATATCTTTTTCTTCCATTAAATTTTTTAACATCAGGTAATCATAGTGACACATGTCGCAAAATAGCAAATCTTGGTAGATTACTGCCCGTACAGGCAGCTCGTCCAAAAGGCGCCGATAATAATCTTCTCTGGCCTGCCGATTAAATATTCGGGGGCAGGGCAGTTTTTCTAAATAATTACAGGCGATCATTTCAAATAATTCTTCCCGTAAAGGGTTCTCGTTTGGAGATAGTGGCAGCAACGGTTTTTGTAAATAGCGCATGCCGGAACAGTTCTCCGGGTAAATACTAAATCCCGGACGCTTTGCCAGTATCTCTTCCAGCCCGTGGGGAGGCAAACCACCGGTAAGGAGAAGACAGGAAGTTTCTGTTCTGCTTTCTCCTTCTGCGTTTTGTTTATACCCGTTTTGTTCTTTAGCGATAATTCCTTCCAGCTTACGGTTAAAGGTTTCAGGGGCGCTGCAAGCAGCTTCTATAGCCAGTTCGGACAAACCCACGGGGGAATGACCTGCTGCACTGGTTTGACCGTTCCGGGAGATCATTATTTGCAGAAGGTCGTTTTTGTGCCGGTAAGTTTTTATTGTCTGCACCAGCCTGTTTTCGGTTACCGTTTCTCCTTCACTGCCCAGAAAACCGGCCAGAAGTTCCAGCTCCCGGGTAAAATAGTCTACAGCTTTCCCATCCTGCTTGCGGGGTAAGTCAAGCAAATAGACAAAAGAATCACTTTCCTCTTTCAGTACATTATAAAGGTGGATCATAGCATTACAGGAATTGGCCACCACTATCCCGTGCAAATCTTTGTACAAACCTCTGCGAATGTTACTTAAAATTTTGCGCGGGTAGGGGCAGAGGTTGGCTGGAAGAGCATCTTCCACATTCCCTGCACCCGATGTGCTCTGGGGTAAAACCCTGTAGGGAGTGAAGCCGGCGGCATGAATTATTTCTTCCGGTGTATAGGTACAGAACCAGCCTACTTTTTTTGGTGACCCTGCTGTTTCTTCAGTCATAATAAAGCTCCCATCCTCTTTTGTATTCGACCCAAACAAATAGTAAAGGCGGCCGAAACTGTTTCGATAGGACCGGCCGCCTCTACTTATCAATTATTTATCCGATATGCACTTCTTCTTTTTCTTTTGCCGCTTCTTTGTTTATTTCAGCCCATTTTTGATCTGCCTTTTCTCCCCAGGCTGCTGCGATTGAATCCATTTTAGCCGCTTTTTGATCATGCAGAAGTGCATCTGCGCCTTCGTAGCTTGGCTGAGCATCTGTTTCACTGATCATTTCTCTGAGCATTTCCGGTCTGTCTATTATGGGGCAGGGCCGGAGCAGATTGTCACTGAAAGGCTGCCTCTGCTGGTAAGCTTTAAATAAGGGGTTGGCCAGTATTTCTTTTAGCGGTTTGCCTTTTATATTGTCGATAGTAAAGTGGACGAAGGCACATGGTTCCACATCGCCGCTGGCATTGATGTGGAAGTAGCGCCGACCTCCGGCGATACAACCCCCGGTCAACTCACCGTCATTCCAGAAATCAGCGATCTGTATCGGCCTTTTGCTGCGGACCTCCCGGACCCGTTTGATCAGGTTTGCCCTTTGCTCGGGAGTGATCATTAGCGAAAAGTCAGGATTGCTGCCAATTGGAATATAATGAAAAGACCAGCCATAGAGCGCGCCCTTTTCAATCATAAGATCGATAAACTCATCAGAATATACTTCTTCAGCATTTTCTGTGGTAATTGTAATGCTGAAGCCAAAAGCAACCCCGTTTTCTTTTAGGTGTTCCATAGCGGACATAATTTTGTTATAGACGCCTTTACCACGCCGCTGGTCGGTTGTTTCCCGATCTCCTTCCAGGCTGATTGCCGGGGTGATATTTCCGACCTCGCGCATCCATCTGGCCATGTCTTCATTAATCAGAGTACCGTTGGTATAGATCATAAAGGCTACGTCATAGTGTTTGCGGCATAATTCCTCCAGGTGAGGCCACATTGTCGGTTCGCCGCCGGACATAACGATAAAATACATGCCCAAATCCTTGGCTTCACTGACGATGCGATCGACTTCCTCAAAGCTCAGGCTGTGCTGTTTTTCGTAGGCGCCGGCCCAGCAACCCCTGCATCTTAAATTACAGTTGCTTGTGGGATCGATCAGGATCGTGTACGGCACATTATGCCCCAGCTCGTTGGCCAGCCTGGTTTGTTTTGGCACCCCTACAAGCGAAGCATTAACAAAAAAGTTGTTTATCAGGTGATTATGAACGTTTTCGTCCAGTTCATTTATTACACGGTTAATATACTGTCTGAGAGCCGGGTTTTCTTGTAGTTGTGCTTTGATATCTCTGGCATATTCCCTGTGATTGGGAGACACAGCAATTTTTTCGACCATGTCGAGAGCTTTTTCCAAATTCTGTTCAGGGTTTTTTTTCAGGTAACCCATAACCGTGCCGAATACCTTTTCACCAAAAAATCTTTTGCCTAATTCCATACTCTTAGTCATCATCTAAAAGCACACCTCCCTTTCTTATGCATTACTAACATCTCTTGTTGTTTTTGATCATTGCATCCTTCGTGGTTCTTAAGTGGCAGGCAGATGGATGAGTTACCTTATGGTGAAAGACTTTATAGTGTTCGGCTAACAACTTTATTGTTCAGCAGAGTTTTCTTGCAGCACCTTACTCTATTGTGAAGTTTTGATGCAGAATTACATTATTGATAACTTTCACTGTAATTTTCAGTTTTACCGCTGATGCACTGATTGTTTACCCTTTTCGCCAGCCTTGTTTTCAGTCTTTCCAGATCCTTGTGCAATATATCGGACGAGATATAATTTATCGCTTTTAAAATTTGATCCTGAAAATGGACCTGGTTGTTATTTAACTGGTAATAAATCCAGCGCCCTTTCTTGCTGCCAACCACCAGGCCTGCTTCCTGAAGGACTTTAAGATGGCGCGAAACTTTGTACTGGCTTTCTTCCAGTGTGTCCACAATCTCGCTGACACAGACTTCCTGGGCCTGATTTAAAAGAGCTAATATGCGGATTCTGGTTCGTTCCGAAAGACTCTTAATGATTTTTAAATACTCCTCCATATTCGCCCCCCTTACAACATATGCGTTTATTTGCATATATTTTAGCATGATCAACAACAGGTGTCAAATAATCGATTTATATAGCTAAAATGGCAAGATCGCTAATTTCATAGTATAAGAATCAATGATTTTAGTGTTAATGTTAATGATATGAAAAGAATTTAGATTGCTGTTGTGGTAAAATGATAAACAATCGAGTTTACACTTACTAACTAATCTAGAAAGGTGTTTGATGTAGATGATTGCTGATGAATTGCTAAAAGGAAAAAAAATACTGATCATGGGAGTGGCTAATCAAAGGAGTATTGCCTGGGCCATTGCGAAGACATTTTCGTTGGCCGGAGCTGAGCTTGCCTTTTCATATCAGGATACCCGTTTTAAAGATAAAGTAAAAAAGCTGGTAGATAATGAAATGCCAGGAGCATTGATGTTGCCATGTAATGTGGCAAATGACGACAATATAAAGGACATGGCAGCGGCACTTAAGGATAAATGGGGAAGCTTAGATGGTATTGTGCACAGTCTTGCTTATGCCAAAAAAGAAGAGCTAGATGGAATGTTTGTCCATACTTCTAGAGAAGGATTTCTAATGGCTCACGAAATCAGTGCTTTTTCTTTAGCTGCAGTTTCAAACCAGCTTTACCCCATAATGAATGAAGGGGGCAGCATCCTTACTCTCACTTTTCAGGGTTCAGAGCGGGTAGTACCCAACTATAATGTAATGGGTGTTGCTAAAGCCTCACTGGAAGCCAGTGTTCGCTACCTGGCTGCTGATCTCGGACCACTCGGCATCAGGGTCAATGCCGTTTCTGCCGGTCCAATTCGCACCCTGTCTGCTAAAGGAGTTAAGGACTTCAATCGCTTGCTTGACGGGGTGGAAGAAAAAACCCCTCTGCGGCGCCTGGCTGATGCTGACGATGTGGCCGGTACAGCACTATTTCTTATTTCCGATCTATCCCGTGCTGTAACCGGTATTGTTGTGCACACAGATTGCGGTTATCACATTATGGGAGTCTAAGCTTTCAGTCGCTGTTTCCCCAAAATTTCTTTTAGCTTTTCTTCCAGGGTGCTGAGGGATACCCTTGTATTACGGCATGGACCCATCGGTCTTTCATTTAAAACTCCCCATACAGGAAGAGGATAACTGTCAACTATGCCGCTGGAAAGGTCTCTTTCGCAAGCTACTGCTAAGACACATTCCGGGTGATATATTTGAACAGCTTTACGGGCCAGAGTGCCCCCGGTTGCGACCTGAACATTAACCTGCCAATTTTCTACCACGCTTAACAACTTGTCGATGGGGCAGCTACCACAGCGCTGGCAGTTATAAGGATCCTGGGTAATCTTGTGCGGGCAATCTTCATCCTGGAGGCAGTGTGGCAGCAAAACCAGTAATGCTTGAGGTGAGATATTTTGGTTTTCGATCGCGACCAGTTGATTGTTAACCATAATGAAAGAGCCCTGCACTTTTTCCTGGTCGATATGAAGCAGTTTTCCCAGCTGGACAATAAGTGGAAATAAGAAAATTAAAATCTTTTTAACCAGCCGATTTAAAACTGGTGAAGGTGAACCCCCGAGCAGAAAGCATGCAGCAAGGGCTAAGGAAGATAGCGATGTGGCGGCCATAACAGCCAGTATAATTAAAAAAAATAAAATAGCATACTGAAACACAGGCATTCCGGGTCTTGCAAAAAAATAGCCCAGGAAAACCAGCAATAATATCAGCAATACTGTAAAAAGTAGAAATAAGCCTAAAAAAACCCGTTTAGGCGATGACATTTTTCTCCTCGTTTTCATCTTACAGATTAGGTATAATTAACACGGAGGTTTACATTATCAAGGCATTCACAATTAAGGCTAACAATTATTTTATCAACCAGTTAAATCAGACGTTTTAAACAAGCGCTTAAATTATAGTCTGCTCAATTTTTTTTGTCAATGTTAAAAGACAGTTAGACAGGAACCGGCTTTCTGCCACCAAGCTTACATATATTGTAAATATAAGACTTTAAACACCGGGGTGCATCTGAAAAGTTTCGATAACAACAGACGGGCTTGGCGATGATTTCATAATCGAAAGGTATAAGTGAAGCCGATTATTAGCAGGAATTATTCTATAAATATCGAAAAATAGGTAAGATTAATTGTTTAAGCATAGCCTGCTGGATTACATTAAGGAAAAGAAAGGTGTGCAAATATGACTGAGCTGCTTTTGCAAACAATTGTAATCGTGTTTCTTTACTTTTTTGTGTTTTTCCTGGTTGCCCAGGTCATCAAGAATAATTCTATCGTTGATATGGGTTGGGGGGCCGGTTTTGTGGTTATCGCCCTTGCTACCCTGTTCCTCGAAGGTTCCTTTACGGAAAGGAATTTGATTGTAACCCTTCTTGTAACGATCTGGGGAGGAAGGTTAACTTATCACATCGTGCGCCGTAACTGGGGAAAACCTGAAGACTTTCGTTATGCCAAGTGGCGCAAGGACTGGGGGCGGTGGTTGGTACCCCGGGCTTTTTTCCAGGTATTCATGCTGCAGGGCGTGATGATGCTGGCTATTGGTTACCCAATTGTGCTGATCAATGCCCATCCTGTTTCCGGACTGACAGCACTTGATGCAATCGGAATTTTAATCTGGATTATCGGATTCTTTTTTGAATCGGTGGGAGATAAACAGCTGGCAGACTTCTTAAAAAAATCGTCCAACAGGGGCAAGGTTATCCAATCGGGACTTTGGAAGTATACCCGGCATCCCAACTATTTCGGTGAAGCCACCATGTGGTGGGGAATCTTTCTGCTGGCCCTTTCGGTGCCTCTTGGTTGGACTGGAATAATCAGCCCATTAACTATAACCATCCTGCTGCTATTTATCTCGGGAGTTCCTATGCTGGAAAAAACTATGATGGAAAATCCTGAATATCGGGAATATGCCAGTGTAACCAGCAAGTTTATTCCCTGGTTTCCCAAAAAGAAATATGGTTCAATAAAAAAGTAATTGTCAGGGGAGGTTTATAACAATGCTTAAATTTATCCAGTTATACCTGGTAGTCTTTGCTTCGTTTTTTTTAATTGACATGATCTGGCTTGGCCTGGTTGCTAAAAATTTTTACAAGGTCCAGCTAGGGGCTATGATGACCAAAAAAATAAAATGGCCGGCAGCGATTATTTTTTACCTGCTTTATATTGCCGGCCTGCTTTTTTTCGTGGTTTTTCCCGCCCTTGATCAGGGTAGTTGGTTTTATGCTTTTTGGACCGGAGCCTTATTTGGTTTAATATGCTACGCCACTTATGATTTAAGCAACCTGGCTACCCTGGAGGGCTGGCCCAAAGCTGTAACTGCAGTAGATCTGGTATGGGGATCTGCATTATCGGCAGTTCTCGGAACTATCGGTTTCTTATATGGCCAAACTATATTTTAACTGATCAATAGATGTCATTTGGAGGAAAAGAATAATCCCGGGAAATCAGGCAGCAGATAATAAAAGCAAGTGACAGGCTTAGAAACTGCTGATTATCGAATAAAAACCTGGTCTTTTACCGGTGACATGATCTGGCCTGTGACGAATAATTACTACAAAATGCATTTTTCCGGCCAGCTTGCCAGGTAGTGAACTTCATTGCTGTTAAATTTTATTAGTTCTTCAAAAACTGAACATGTTGTAGGACTGGCGGGATTATATATGATCAGGTATAAATCACCAATTCTGGTATGAATGGTTGTTTCAGTGGCTGTATATGCCAGCTGTCCAAAAAAAGGATGTTTATACATGAAATTTTCATAGGTCAAATCATGAAAATCCAGGCATCTATGGCTTGAGTACCAATCGATATCAAACTGTTTTTCTCTAAGCAAGTTTTTTAGAAGGTAGTTGAAATAATCTGTATGTCGGTAGCGTAAAGATGATCGGCGAAATTCAAGAAGGGCCATAACTGCTGTTTTATGCCAGGTAGAACCGATTATTTCTTTAAACCCCAGTTTAGGAGAATAAATGAAATTCAACAGGTTAAGGCCAGCTGGCAGCTGCCGGGTATAATCAATTAAGTCCGGTGTTACCTGGTATAAATATAAGACAGCCTTATTCGCTGCGACAATATCTGAGTAAACATCTGTTAAATATGCCGGCACCTGCAAATTTTCCATCGCGGTAATTACTCTTTTTATTTGTTCTTCAGGTTCTTCCTGGTTAAACAGTTCCCTGTCTTTAAAGCCGAGAGCGGCATAAAAAAATTCTTTCCGTTCCAGGCTTGTCAGGTTGAAAGAATCTGCTAAAAGCGTTAAGGTTTGATTGTCAACATATTTTCGATCTCCTCTTTCCAGCCTGCCTAACTGGTCTTCAGTTAAATGGACTGCTCTGCTCAGGCTTTCCCGGCTCCAACGTTTACCCAGAGTATCATAGCTGTTTTTGCGCAGGGCTTTAACTAGAAGACCAAAATCCAGAAGACTCATATTTTATCGCCTCTTAAAAAATCTGTAGTAGGGAGATAGTATTTTCATTTTTTTTATTATAATTGTAATTAAGAATAGAAGCAAGTTTAAATTTAAAAATATTGAATTAAATGTACGATACCCTGTTAATTGTTTTATTGAACTTTGTGCTTTCAGCGAATATCGTCTGCCAGGTCTAAACTCATCTCCTTGACAGTTGGAGCTGATGGATCTGCTCTTGAAAGAATAAGGTATAGACTTATGTTTTACTGGATTGGCTTTGAGCGTTCGTCTTGACCGGCTTCTTTAATAAAGCTTATTGTTTTATCTATGTAGCAAAGGTATTCGCTAATTTCAGCAGCCTTATGTTTTTTACTCCATCCATAATAACATGACATTATTTCTGCTACAGCTTCAGCAAGCTGAGGCTGTTTGTAGTGCCAAATCATCCACTGCGCTTCTGTTCGGCGACAGAGGATATCCATTAATCTTGGAGCACTTTCATACTTGAGAAGGTAGGATATTTCAGCCTCGCAATGAGGGTAGCCTTCCAGAAGCTGTTTTCCTTTCTCCGGGTATTGATTTATCTCTTTTAGAATTTCTATTCCTCCCTTTCCAAATTGCTGATGAAGGTATTCTATAAGGCTTGGATGGGCTGATTCATTCAAGCCTAATTCTTCAACTGTTTTTTCAAACTCCTTTCTGCTCAGGCCGACTTTGAAAGGTTTTTTGGAATAGCCCCTTTTATTGAATTCCTTTTTTTCAAAATGGTCCAGGTAATTGTTGTTAACCAGGTAAAATATCAGATCTTCTGCCATAAGCCGGTGGGTGGTTGATTTGCCCCCGGCTATAGCTACTATGCCATCTTGAGTTTTAAAAATTTCATGTTTACGCGAGACATCTGATTCATGCGCAGATCCTTCTTTTCGAATCAAAGGCCTGATTCCGGCAAAAGTACTGATAACATCATTATAAGAGAGCATGGCCCCGGGAAATATTTTATTAACTGTACGCAGCAGATAATCACAATCTTCTTTATTACACCATGGTTCATCCAGGTTTCTCGATTCCGGGAAATAGGCAGTATCGGTAGTTCCGATAAAAGAAACATTGCTTCTGCGCAGAACAAAGAAAAACCTTCCGTCGTCAATCGAACTAAGAGTAACAGCATTTCGGTTGCCGATTCGCTCATTGGGAACTACTACATGCACGCCTTTTGTCGGATAAATCCTTGATTGGTCATATTTGGCAAAAGAAAGCACTTCATCTGTCCAGATCCCTGCTGCCGAGACGACACATTTAGCTTTTATTGTAAAAGTGTTTTCGCTAAATATATCTTTTACCAGCACACCCCGGACCTTGTTTGAAGAATCATATACATATCCGTCCACCCGGGCATAGTTAAGCGCAACAGATTGTCCAGCTGAGTAATCCAGACTTTCTTTTATCGTTTCCAGGGTTACACGGGCATCATCACAGTTGGTATCATAATATAAACCGGCCAGGATCATTTTTCCCAGGTCAGGGTCTTCGGTAGCTATCTCCGGTTCAATTTCTTTAATGTAATCTGCTTTAAATATCTTTGATTTCCGGTAATTTTTAAATTTATTAAACCAATCTGATATAATATCGTACAGTTTTACCCCTATGCAGACCATGTAAGGCCTGGCCCGGTAGTTTTCATAGGAAGGATAGACAAAGCCCAGGGGCCTGACCAGGTTTGGAATGTGTTTGCGCAGCCAGTTCCTTTCACTGGTTGATTCCCGGACCAGGCTAAATTCACCCCTGGTGAGGTATCTCATTCCGCCATGAAATAGTTTTGATGATCTTGAGGAAGTGCCGAAAGCAAAATCGTTTTTATCGAGCAGGCAGAAAGAAAGTCCACGCAGTGTACACTCCCTGGCGATACCTGCACCGGTAATACCTCCGCCGATTATAACCAGGTCGAATTCTTTGCTTCTGGAGACCTTTATATCTTCACTACGGGTATAAGGATTCCATAACCTTGGCATTTTATCACCTTTAAAAAAAGTAGATTTAAATCATAGTCAATGGCCATCTTATTAGAAATGGCTTTCTTATTAATTATTCTATATAATAAGGTTTAATCCTGTTATCTTTATTATTGAAGTAAAGCGAGGTTAAAGATCATTTCATCGCTTGTTGATTTAAAAAAAGCAAAGTCCGTTTTAAAAAAAATATTTGCCGGTATTATAATTTTACTGGCTGCTGCAGCAATCGGTTTTTGGCTTTATGTTAAAATACAGACTTACCCTGCAGATGAGCTATACCTGGCAAATATTATGAATGTCGATAACCTGAACATAATTGAAGAAAACAACCTGTTAATTATTACGCCAGGTCGTATTGATCCAGGTCATATACCGATTATCTATTATCCAGGCGGCTTAGTGTCTCCGGAAGCATATCTCTATAAAATGGGTCATGTAGCGCTACGTTTACAGACAACAGTTTACATTATTAAAGCCCCCTTCAATGCAGCTATTTTTAATGTCTCTGCAGCGGGAAGAGTGATCGAAGACTATGGTTTGCAAGAGGCCTGGGTTGGCGGGCACTCCCTGGGTGGGATTTCTGCCTGCCGATTTGCTGCCGGCAATTCTGAAAAAGTATACGGCTTATTCCTTTATGGTTCTTATTGCGATCAATCAATTAAAAATTTTGAAGGACCTGTAATTTCGGTGATGGGAATAAATGACCAAATAATTAATTGGGATAATTACCGGAAAGCACAGGAAAACCTGCCACCGGATAAGATTATTCTGGAGATAGATGGATTGAATCATTCTGCTTTTGGCAATTATGGCTTACAAGATGGTGACGGCAAGAGCACTTTGAGTAACGAGGAAGTTGTTGAGATTATTGCTGCTGTTTTCGAAGAATAGCGAAACACGGTGATAGCAGTAGCAATAGAGGATAGTATATAATTATTAAAATACCTTAATTAAAGAGGAGGGCATTTTCATGAATACCGTGGAAAAAGCTTTAATGCATGGTCTTTTTGTCCACCTGCACCATAATATTGATCAAGCTATAGATTTTAAGATGTTCCAGCAACTAAATCAGATGGTCGAAAAGGTTTCGCCTGGAGCCCTATTGATTGGGCCAGAGGCTAACGATGATGCAGCTGTATTTAGCATGCCCGGTGATGATGGCCTGTTTGTGGCCAAGATGGAGAGCCATTGTTCTCCTTGTGTGCCGAGGCCTTATGCCAGTGCAGCTACCGGGGCGGGGGGAGCGATGCGGGATGTTGTAGCCATGGGTGCTCGTCCATTGTTTTTACTTGATTTTATCGGAACCAGGCCGTTAAAGGAAGAAGTAATAGTCGGACCATGTGGATTTAAGGGGGAATGCACCTGCGGCAGCTGTAAAACAATGACCAGTGGTGATAGAATAAACCTGATGGTTAAAGGAATCCGCGATATGTGTGAGACTATGGGGGTTTTTGTTGTCGGAGGCGGTTTTTCCACATCTTTCAGCGACATTGTTCCTGCTGTAGTAGTGGCGGTAATTGGCCGGATGGTTGTCGAAAAGCCGCTTACCAAACCGGCCAAGAAAGCAGGAGATCGCCTGATTATACTTGGTAACACCAGTAATGATGGCAACGATACCCTATACAGGGCTGGATTAGTAAAAAGTATGCTTCCGGCTGAAGCGCTTTTTAGTGAGGAAAAAAATACAATGGAAGCGGCACTAGCTGCGATTAAAACCGGTAAAATAAATGCCTGTTCCGACCTTGGTGCTGCAGGCCTTGGAGCTGCAGTTAGTGAGTCGGTTAGATTTGGTAGACTGGGAGCAAAAGTAGATCTGGCTTTAGTACCAGTCAAGACAAAAGGTCTTTCACCGGAAGAAATATTGATATGTGAGACCCAGGCCCGGATGTTATTCCAGGTAGATCCGCATGATGTTGCTGAAGTGATGGATGCGGCAAACTCAAATGGAGTTGCGGTTGCTGAAATTGGAGAAATAACAGCTGGTAAAGAAGCAGTTTTTGTATACGAAGAAAAAGAAGTAGCTCGCATTCCCCACCAAGCCCCCAAAGAACTAACAGAATAAACCGGTAATATTAACTGGTTGACATTTGATTGTTTTGTACCCACAATATCTGTAAGGGGGTAAAATAATGGAACTTTTAAATCGAGAGAATGTAGAGTTACTTTTAAAGCAAAAAGGCCGGGGACCCTGCATATCCCTTTATATGGCCACCCAAAAAGGTAGAGAAAAAGCTAAAGAAAATTCTATTCGTTTCAAAAATCTTTTAGCGCAGGCCGAAAACCAGCTGGAAGCTGAGGGCATTGATGCAAAGGAGCAAAAAAAAATACTGGAACCGGCAAAAAAACTTACAGATGAGAGTTTGTTCTGGGCTAATCAGAGTAATGGTTTTGCTTACTTCATTTCTTCGACATACAATTGTTATTACCGCTTGCCGATTGAGTTTGATGAACGATCTGTAGTGAAAGAATCATTTCATATCAAACCGCTTTTTTCACTGCTTGCCGTAGACGGACAATTTTATGTGCTTGCGCTCAGTCAGAAAGATGCCAGGCTGCTCAGGGGAACATGGGGATCAGTTGAAGAACTGGATTTAAGTAATCTGGTTGAAAAGTTTGAAGATAAATTTGGTGATGAACTGCCAGAGAATCAACTGCAGTTTCATACCAGGGCTCCTGCTTCAGGTGATGTTAGAACAGCCGTTTTTTATGGGCACGGGGGAGAAATTGATAATATTCAAAAAGAAAGGCTCTTAAAATATTTTCGTTTCATAGACCGTGAATTGTATGAAATGCTTGACGATAAGAACTCACCTCTCCTTCTGGCCTGTGTTGATTATCTTTTTCCGCTTTACCGGGATATTAGTAAGTATCCCCTTCTCTTTGAAGCGGGTATCAAAGGGAATCCGGAAAATATTAGTGCCCGGGAACTGCACAGTAAAGCATTGGAACTTGTAAAACCATATTTTCAGGAAAAACAGGAAGAAGCAAAGGCTCAATACAGGGAATTGGCAGGAACGGGCAAAACTTCTAATAGTGTTGCTGAAATAGTCCCGGCATCGTTTCATGGCCGGGTGAACGATCTTTTTGTTACAGCAGGGATCCAACAGTGGGGTTCTTACAATCCGGTTAATGAAGAAGTTAAGCTTTTAGAAGAATCTGCAGCGGCAGGCAGTGAAGATTTAGCTGATCTGGCGGTAACAGAAACATTTCGAAACAACGGGAACATATACGTTTTAAAAAAAGAACAGATGCCGGATACAAGTTCTCTTTCAGCTGTATTTCGTTGGTAACAGTTAAGGTAAAGAGCAGGCAGGATTGGACATTTGGACTGAAGTATAAAATGATAGAAAAATACTTTGTTAATCATTATGTTAATACAGGTAAATAATTGTAGGCCTGAGGAATAGTAATTGATTGTTTTAATTTTATTTTTTTGAAGGAATTAATAAGGCTGATCAAGAAGGGGTGACTATTAATAAGCAGATCCGATAAAAGATCTAAGCTACCTACAGGAGGTTTTTGTTTTAATGAGTGTTTTTGAAAAGGCAAAAGAGTTAGGAAACGAAATTCGTCAAACAGAAGAGTATCAAGAATTAGAAAGGACCAGCCAAAATGTCCAGGAAAATACCGAAGCAAATCAAATGATTAAGGAAATCCAGGAACTCCAGCAGCAGATCCAGTTTGCTCAACAGTCGGGGGTTCAACCCAGCCAGGAACAGGTTCAGCAGTTTAATGATATGAAAGCTAAAATGGATGCCAACTTGACCATCCAGGCTTATGCTAAAGCCCAGGAATCTTTTAACCAACTAATGCAGAATGTTAACAGTTCCATCAGTGAAGGAATTAAACCTGAAGGCGAAAGTGATCATTAGCTCTAAACATGATATATGGTTTTTATAACCGGTAGTTTACTTTCTTTTTTTACTGTGCTTCAAAAAATAATAAAAGTGCATGTGAAATTAAAAAACTGCCCAGCATTCTAATCCTGCCCGGTTTCGCTTAAATCATTGAAGTTTCAGGAGAAGCCCGGTGGGAAACTTGTCCACCAGCACTGCTTCTTCGGTTTCTGTGCTAATATCTGCACCAGGTCGTCGAATTGCTGCAAGCCGGTAAAACCGGCACAGTGCGGTTTGTTATAATGCCCCGGATATCTTTTATCTCCTATAAATACTGTTATATCCATCGTATAACCCACAGTATGATCATAGGTTAAATCGGTAGTTTATATCATAACGAAGGCAAGGACCTTATTATTGATTTCGGCCCGCCGCAGGGTATTGGAGACAAGCAAGAATTAAACCTTCCATATGGACATTAAAAGCATCCAAAAACTCCGATAAACTCCAATTATGAAAATTTTCTTTGACAAATAGACCTGCTATCAGTTATATTAATAGGAACTTTTTATTAACAATTAACAATTATCGTTCTTATTATGCTTTAGAAGGAGTGGGTGGAGATGTCCGGACTGGAGCTGACCGGTAAACTGGATTTAAAAAAGGAAAATCCTTTTACAAATATGCAAAAACAGTGTGATATCTGTGCAGCTCTTCTCAACCTGCCCGATGATATTCACGAGATAATTAGAAACCCAATGCGGGAGATACATGTATCAATACCGGTGCGGATGGATGATAAGACCATGAAAGTCTATAAAGGTTTTCGGGTTCAGTATAATGATGTTTTAGGCCCGACAAAGGGAGGCATCCGCTTCCATCCGGAGGAGACAATAGATACGATCAGGGCTCTTGCCGGGTGGATGACCTGGAAATGTTCTTTGCTCGAGCTGCCCCTGGGAGGGGCCAAGGGAGGAATCATCTGCAACCCCAGGGAGATGTCAGCAGGCGAACTGGAGCGATTAAGCAGGGGTTATGTTGATAAAATATGGCAATTAATTGGACCGGACAAAGATATTCCTGCGCCTGATGTCTATACCAATGCCCAGATTATGACCTGGATGATGGACGAGTACTCGAAAATTACCGGGAAAAACCAGTTCGGTGTTATAACCGGTAAGCCTTTGGCCGTTGGCGGTTCAGTAGGCAGGGATATCGCCACTGCCAGGGGAGGTCTTTATGTAATTGAAGAAGCCGCCCGTACTTACAATATGGATTTAAGAAAATCGACCCTGGCCATACAAGGTTATGGTAATGTCGGTTTTAACCTGGCCTACCTGGCTGATGACATATTCGGTAGTACGATTGTTGCTCTGACCGATCAAAGCGGCGGGATATATAATAAAAAAGGTCTTAATCCCCTGGAAGTTTTCAAGCATAAGAAAAAAACAGGTTCAGTAGCTGACTTTCCGGACAGTGAGCCTATTTCAAACGGCGACCTTTTTAGTATCGATGCCGACATTTTGTGTCCCAGTGCCCTGGAAAATGTGATTACAGGTGATAATGCCAGTTCCATAAAAGCGCGTGTAGTAGCAGAACTGGCCAATGGGCCCACCACACCGGAAGCCGATGATATTCTTTTTGAGAAGGGTATTCAGGTTTTACCGGATTTTTTGTGCAATGCAGGCGGAGTAACAGTTTCCTACCTGGAAATGGTCCAGAATTTTAGTATGTATTACTGGGATGAAGCAGAAGTTTTTGAAAAATTAAAGAAAAAGATGGTTACCGCCTATCATTCCGTTCTTAATTCTTCAGAAAAGCATAAAGTCAATATGCGCAAGGCTGCTTACATTGTTGCCATTAGAAGAATTGCTGAAACCATGCTTCTACGCGGCTGGGTTTAAAAGAACCTTTCATTCTACTTCCCGGCCCATTATAATTTGTACAAACCTATCGTATTTCCTTGTCCTTTTTTCCTGCATAATTGTTTCCTCTCAGCAGCAACTTGAAGTAAAATAAAGAATTAGAGATGCTTTAATCTTTATCCAGAGTTATGGTATTACAATTTTAATGGGAGGGTAACCCAAATGAGCTATAGAATTGTGGAAAGAGTTTTTTCTGATGATGAAAATTTACCTACTGTTATGCTGGCCAACATCTATGGTACTCCCAGCATCCAGGAAAACTTGAAAAAGATGGAGCAAATTATTAACTTGGCCCATGAAAAAAAAGTTAATATCTTAATTTTCCCGGAGCTCACGATTTCAGGTTATGTATGGAAATCAAGTGATATTGATGAAGTTAAAAATTTACTCGCTGAAAGTGAAAATAGGCGTATTGCATCCTGGTTGAAAAATGTAAAAGATAGTCTAACTGAAGGAAAAGAAGAGCTGGAATATATATTTTACGGCAATAGCCGTGAAAAAGACGGAAATTTCTACAATGCTACTTATATTTTAAACCCGGGTATAGATTACCAACAAGAGGAATATATTTATGCCAAAGTTTTTCTTACCCCGATGGAAAAAACATACTTCAAGCAGGGAACGGATAAAAGATTGAGTATTGACACCAAGTGGGGCCGGTTCGGTTTTCTGATCTGTTATGACCTTTGTTTTGTTGAACTGGCCCGGCAGTATGCTTTTATCGATTGCGTGGATGCCATAGTTACGATTGCGGCCTGGCATTCTGAAGCTGTGCGGGAGTATTCTAAAATGAACGCCCGGACTGATCATTACTACGGTTTTCTTTGGAGTTTGATGAATGCTTCCAAGGCCGCATACAACCAGGTTTGGAGCCTGGGCACAAACTGGGTGGGACTCCATCAAAAAAGCGGTGAATACTTCTGGGGTGGAAGCGGTATCTGGGCCCCCTCAGGAATGCAGCTTTTACAGGCTTCAAACATTAACGAGGAACTGCTTATTGTCAGAAATATAGATATCAAAGGTCAGCGGGACAAGGAACAGGATGATTTTAATTACCGTATTGATTTTCAGGATTTATACCGCCACATGAATCATCAGTCAGCATGTACCCATTACCCGGAATAATTACTTTTTTGTTACATGCAGTTTATGAGAAATGCTATTTGGTGTTAAAATAATAGCAGTAATCTATTTTACTAAAGGTGAGTTATGATCAAATTACTTTTACTTTTTACCCTTGTTCCCATTATTGAGATATGGCTGTTGATTGAAATTGGTGGAATTATCGGTTCTTTACCAACAATCCTGCTTATCGCTTTAACCGGATTTATTGGCGTTTTTTTAGCCAAATACCAGGGGCTTGCAGTTATTTACAGGATGCAAATGGATCTAGAAGCCGGAATCGTGCCATCGGAACAATTGTTTGATGGGGCCGGTATTTTGGTCGGGGGCGCTTTTCTTCTTACTCCGGGCCTGCTCACAGATATTATAGGCTTCTCCCTGCTTTTACCCTTTACCAGGATATTTTATAAAGCATCAGCCCGAAAATATTTAAACCGCCACATGGAAAAAGGAAATTTTCATGTCTGGTGGAACAGCTAAAATAGTTTTAGCATGAGATATCAAGGAGAGAAGTTCAATGGATAAAATAACTCTCGAGGAAAAAGGCCATGTCCTGTTGATGGGGCTCAACCGGCCGGACAAGATGAATGCCTTTGATGTGGATATGTACATACAGTTGGCGGAAGGGCTGGGAAAGCTTAATTCATCGCATAACCTTCGCTGTGGTTTAATTTTTGCCCATGGTGAGCACTTTACTTCCGGGTTGGATATGGCTAAGTGGATTGAAGTTTTTAGTTCCGGTCGTTTCCCTGAACTGGGAGAAGGGCTTTGTGATCCCCTTGGCCTTGATGTAAATAAGCAGGCCTCAAAACCGCTGGTAATTGCTGTGCAGGGTATCTGTTACACTATCGGTCTTGAGTTGATGCTGGCTGCCGATGTGCGGGTGGCAGCTTCCGGTACACGCTTCGGCCAGATAGAAGTTAAAAGAGGCATCTACCCGGTTGGGGGGGCAACTATCCGTTTGCCTCGCGAATTAGGTTGGGGAAATGCTATGCGCTTCCTGCTTACCGGAGATGAAATAACCTTAGAAGATGCCTACCGGATGGGCCTGGTTCAGGAAATAACCGCACCGGGAGAGCAGTATCAACTGGCCCTGGCAATTGCGGAACGAATCAGCGAACAGGCTCCCCTGGGCGTGCAGGCTTCTCTGCGCTCAGCCCGCCTGGCCTATAATGAAGGAGAAGAAAAGGCTGTTTCTCGTCTGCTGCCGGACCTGCAGCCGATCATGACCAGTGATGACGCCCGGGAAGGAATTAAATCATTTTTGGAAAGGCGTAAAGCCCGCTTCAAAGGATGTTAGATTTAAGTTAAGGAGAGGAAAAGAAGGGAAGACAAAAGGCAGGCTTCGTAATAAACAGCCCGCCTTTTTTATTTTTCCCGGTCAAACGGCTTAAGCGATAAGATTATGCTCATGAAGAAATGCTTAGGCACTGATCACCGTTCCGGTTTGGCCTTCCAGGGCTTTTAGGGATTTGAAAAGAGAAGTAATAATTGCCTTTTTGCCGGGATTTTCTTTAACAAACATTACTGCAGCCTGGATTTTTGGGAGCATGCTGCCTGGAGCGAAATGACCATCTTCCATATACTTTTCTGCTTCTTCAACGCTCATATGATCCAGATCTTGCTGGCCGGGCTGGTTAAAGTTAAGAGCTACCCGATCAACCTCGGTAAGAATCATTAATACATCGGCCTCAATATCATTTGCCAGTCTTGAGGCGGCCAGATCCTTGTCTATTACAGCATCAATCCCTTTTAACCTGCCGTTATCTGTTTCGATAACCGGAATACCGCCTCCTCCTGCCGTGATTACGATAGTTGTATCCCAGAGTTCTTTTAAACAGGAAAACTCCACGATCTTTTTCGGCATGGGTGATGCGACAACTCTCCGATAACCCCTACCGGCATCCTCGATCATTCTATAGCCTTTTTCCCTTGATATCTTCTGGGCTTCTGACTGTGAATAAAAAAGGCCGATCGGTTTGGTTGGCTGTTCAAAGGCAGGATCGTTTTCGTCTACTATAACCTGGGTTACAATTGTTACCACAGGCACATTGCTTTTTTTTTGGAGCAAGGCCCGGCGCAGCGACTGCTGAATATGATAACCTATGTATCCCTGGCTCATTGCGCTGCAAACATCAAAAGGCATAACCGGAACAATGTTTGCAGCTGTTTCACTGGCTAACACAATATTGCCGATCTGGGGTCCGTTACCGTGTACGATCGCCAGTTCATTACCCCGGCAGCTCATCTCGGCAATGTATTCCACTGTATGATCGATTACTTCCAGTTGATTTTCAGCAGTGGCAGGTGCGCCCCTTTTTAGCAAAGCGTTTCCTCCCAGGGCCAGTACAATTCTCGTTGGGTTCATTGTCCGAGCCTCCACATTTAGTATGATCTATAGTAATTGTAACACAGTACAGTTGCCACGGTGGCGTTGACGATAAATAAGAGTTATGATAGAATAAAAGAGAAAAACCAAGCTTGTAGTCAAAAACAAGCAAAAAAAGGAGGAATTCCTATGACTGCCGACGGTTTTTATAATTATTTAGTGGAATGGTTTACTGTTCAATTTCCCCAGTTTATTGGGGCAATAGCCATCCTGATTGTAGGGTGGTTGATTGCCCTGATCCTTGCTTCTATTGTTCGGGGAGCTTTCCGCCGAACCCAGGTGGGTGCTAAACTAGCCCGCTGGATTAAGGGTGACGAGGAGGCTGCCGGTACAGAAGTAAACAAGTGGAGCGGCCGGATCGTTTTTTACCTGGCCATGTTCTTTGTGCTTGTTGCTTTCTTCCAGTATTTAAACTTAACTTTTATTGCCGAACCGTTAACTTCATTTTTAGTGCAAATATTTGAGTATGCTCCACGTATATTTGGAGCCGCTATCCTACTATTAATTGCCTGGCTATTAGCAAGTGTGCTGCGGATTGTCATTCAGCGTATTCTGGAGGCCACCAAAATTGATGAACGTTTTACTGATGTGAGTGGAGAAGAAAGGAAAGGATTTTCCCTGGCTCAGACAGTGAGTAATGTAGTGTACTGGGTGACCATCTTAATCTTTGTGCCGGCTATTTTAAGCACTCTTACCCTGCAAGGACTGCTGGTACCGGTTCAAACAATGCTTGAAACCATACTGGCATACCTGCCCAACATTCTTGCTGCAGGTCTGATTGTGCTTCTGGGTTGGTTTGGAGCCCGGATCCTGCAAAGACTTACTATTAATCTGCTTTCGGCAGTAGGGTTGGATCGCCTAAGCGACAGGGAAGATGTCTCTTCCATTTTCGGCACCAGGAAACCTTCAGAAATCCTTGGTCTGCTGGTTTACGTACTTGTTCTGGTTTTTGTCATCATTGGGGCTTTAAACGCCCTGGCTTTAGAGGCTATAACCGGTCCGGCCAGCAACATGCTGGAATTAATCCTGCAGGCATTACCGGCATTGTTTGCCGCTGCCCTGGTCCTGACAATTTCACTAATGGTGGGAAGAATTTTAGCAGCCCTGGCAGCCAAGCTGTTATCAGCAGCGGGGTTCGATGAGTTTCTTACCCGCCTGGGAATTGCCAAATCAACAGTTGAAGGCCGCAGATCTCCGTCTGAAATTGTAGGCTATATAGTCCTGGTGGCAATTATGCTCTTTGCCGCTATCGAAGCAGCAGGCCTGCTTGGATTTGTTGTCCTGGCTGATTTGATCGCCCAGCTAACTATTGTCCTGGGCAGAGTAGTTGTATCATTAATTATATTTGGCATCGGTCTTTATCTTGGTGGTCTGGCAAAAGAAGTTGTCCAAACCAGCGGAGGACCGCATGCCGAATTCCTGTCTAAACTGGCCCGGGTATCCATTCTTATTCTGGCCGGTTCAATCGCCCTGCGGCAGTTGGGAGTAGCCAATGAGATTATCGTAATTGCTTTCGGTGTTCTTTTAGGTGCGGTAGCTTTAACCGGAGTAATTGCCTTTGGCCTGGGCGGAAGAGACCTGGCATCAAGAGAATTATCCGGCTGGGTAGATAAGTTCAAGAAGACGGAATAGTTTTTTAGCTGAAATGTTTAAATAAAGATAGTCAAAGCATTAAGGATATTGACAGGTCCTCTTCAGGGATTGGTCATGACTATTAAGGGATCCGGGGTTTTACCCCGGATCCCTTATTTTCCTGTGAAGTTTGTTTGTATTGACACAGGATTTTTTGACAATCCAGGCCGGCAATTGCTATAATCTTTTGAGATATAGAAGGCCATGGCATCATTTTAAAACTTTACGGCTGCAAGGAGGAAAAATGAAAAAGAAACATCCAGAACCGGTAAAAGCATATAAAAATTTGGATTTTTTGAACAGCCCCGATGCACGAACTATCCGCATCCTGGCAGAATTTCTTGAACCCATGAAGCGTTTTAGAGAGCAAAATATTTACGATACCCTAGTCTTTTTTGGTTCTGCACGTACAGTGAATCCCCAAACAGCTAAAGAACAGCTCCATAATGTTCAGAAGCGGATAGCGGAGTCAGGGGAGAAAAACCCGGGTCCGGCTTTGCAGGCAGAACTGGATTATGCCAAAAACCAGGTATTCCTTTCCCGTTACTATGAAGATGCAACTGGTTTGGCCAAACGTCTTACAGAATGGTCGAAATCTCTTAATTCGATTCACCGTTTTGTTGTCTGCTCCGGTGGAGGCCCGGGGATGATGGAAGCGGCAAACAAGGGTGCCCTGGAAGCAAACGGTAAATCGATCGGGTTAAATATAAGTTTGCCCATGGAGCAGTTTTCCAACCCCTATATTACCCCAGATTTGAACTTTGAGTTCCATTATTTTTTCATGCGTAAGTTTTGGTTAATCTATCTTGCCAAGGGATTGATTATCTTTCCAGGCGGATTTGGTACTCTTGATGAGTTATTTGAAACTCTCACCCTGGTTCAGACCCAAAAAGTAATAAAGAAGATGCCGATCGTTATCTATGGATCGGAATACTGGAATCAGATCATTAATATTGATGCCATGGTCAATTACGGGGTAATCAGTAAGGCAGATCGGGACCTGGTGCAATTCTGTGATACAGTGGATGAGGCTTTTTCTTATATAAAAGACGAATTAACCAGGATTCATCTCGATAAAGAACGAAATTAAATCTAAGTTTATGGACTACTTCTTTAATTCATTGAACTGCCCAGCTATGCCGCTTAGGAGTAAAGTGCTGTCAGGCTGTCGGTATTTGATTTTATTACCATGTTCCAGTTGCTGTATTATGCCCTAAATGAAAAAACATATTTCGATCATATCGAGTTTCACAGAAATACTACATCCTGGTATGCAGTAAAAGAGAAACAAACCTTTCCACTGCTTCTTCCTGACTCTCTCCTTTTTCATGTGCTTCGGCCAGGCAAACCAGTAAAAAATTAGCGGTTACCAGCTTGGTTATGCCCTCCAGTGCTGCATGGACTGCGCTGAGCTGAGTAACAATATCTTCACAGTCATCACCAGCTTCTATCATCCGGCGTACGGCCCGGACCTGACCTTCCAGCCTGGAAAGCCGATTTGTCACCTTATTTTTGCTCTCTTC
>SKXC01000133.1 GCA_007128625.1 Syntrophomonadaceae bacterium
GTGATGCCACCGCCCATAAACAGGGCCGAATGAACCTTAACCCGATCAACCACCTTGATCCGATCGGCTCACTGATGATTTTGCTGGTAGGCTTTGGCTGGGCCAAACCGGTTCCGATCAATCCTCTGAATTTCAACCAGTACCGGTCCGGTTTGCGCTGGGTGTCTTTTGCCGGCCCACTGAGTAATTTAATCTTTGGCTTTATTAGTCTGCTTATTTTTACAATAATAATCAGCATGGGCCTGATAGGCAGTAGTGAAGTATCTAGAATATTCATCATGTTTATGAACCAGCTAATCATGATTAATATTTACCTGGCATTGTTCAACTTGCTTCCAATCCCACCGCTGGATGGTTCTAAAATCCTGATGTCATTTCTTTCAGATGCCAACCTGGGAATTTACCAGCAGATAGAACGTTATGCGCCCTTAATTTTAATCGGGCTTATTATCACCGGTATTTTAGGCAGGATTATCTTTCCCCTGGCCCAGGCAGTTTTAACCTTTTACTATTTAGTTATAAGTTTAATACCGGGTTTATAACCGAATAAATAGAATAGAAAGGATAACCGCAGATGGAAAAAAAGACAGTATTTTCAGGAATTCAAGCCTCAGGTTCTCTTCATTTGGGTAATTACCTGGGGGCAATTCGAAACTGGGCCGCGATGCAGTATGATTATAATAATTATTTTTGCGTGGTTGACCTTCACACTATTACCGTTCCCCAGGATCCTTCCACTTTGAGAGAAAAAATCAGGGAGGTAGCCGGTCTTCTTTTTGCTGCCGGCATTAATGAAGAAAATTCAGTAGTTTTTATCCAATCCGAGGTCAAAGCCCACTCTGAACTGGCCTGGATTTTAAATTGTATGACCCCGATGGGATGGTTGCAACGGATGACCCAGTTTAAGGAAAAATCGGAAAAACAAAAAGAAGAAGTAAGCGTGGGGCTCTTTGATTACCCGGTCTTACAGGCCGCTGATATTTTGCTGTATGACACCCAGATGGTCCCGGTGGGAGAAGATCAAAGACAGCATGTGGAACTCAGCAGGGATATCGCTCAACGTTTTAATTATCGATATGGCCAGGTTTTCACTCTGCCGGAAGCATATATTCCGCCACATGGCGGAAGGGTAATGGGTCTTTCTAATCCTGACAAAAAAATGAGCAAAAGTGAGGATAAACAGGAGGACTCGATTTCTTTGCTGGATTCCCCGGATAATATTCGTAATAAGATTAAGAAGGCAACAACTGATTCATTAAAAGATATCCGTTTTGACGAAAAGCGACCGGGGATTAATAACCTGTTAACAATTTACCAGTTATTAACTGGTAAGACCCAGGAAGAGATTGAAAATAATTTTGCAGGCAGCTCGTATAAAGATTTAAAGGAACAGTTAGCAGAGGTTATTATAGAAGATCTACGGCCCCTGCAGGATCGATACTTTGAACTGACCGGAGAGAAAAGATACCTTGATGAAATGCTCCAAAGGGGCGCAGAACGAGCCGGTGAGCAGGCTGAAAGAAAAATTGATCATGTTCATAAGAGTATCGGATTAAGATAATAACATTTAACAAGGAATATTTATATGGTGCAGCAAGCAGAATATACAATCAAGCTTCCAACCTTTGAAGGGCCATTTGACCTTCTATTTCACTTGATTAAAAAAGCCGAGGTAGATATTTGGTCTATTTCAATTGCCGATATAACCGAACAATACCTGGCCTACCTGCAATCGATGAAAGAATTAAATTTGGATATAGCAAGTGAATTTTTGGTCATGGCTGCAACCCTGCTGCGTTTAAAATCGAAACTGCTTTTGCCGCGTTCGCCCAGGGCAGAAAATCTGGAAGAAGAGGAAGAGTTATTTGAAATAAACAGTGCGGAAGAATTGTTTCAGCGTTTGGAAGAATACCGGGCTTTTAAAGAAATTGCCGGCCTGCTTCGGCAAAAAGAAGAGGAACAGAAAAAGGTATTCTTAAGATCAACCGGCGGACAGAAAGTTATGGTTTTTTCCCAGCAGGAGTCAGTTTATACTATCTGGGAGGGTGCTCACCACCTCAGTGATATTATGACCCGTTTTGACAAGATTGCCAGGGCAAGAGAATATGTCCCTGCTTTTAGTGCTGTTGAAGATTTTGTTGTAGCGCGAAAAGCTGATTATATTCAGTCTCTACTGCAGCAGAGCAAACGGGCTATGCCTATGAAAACCTTTGTTACAGAATCAGGTTTGTGGGAATTAATTATAGTTTTTATCGCTCTTTTGGAGATGTCGCGGCAAAGAAAGATTAATCTTTTGCAAGAAAAACCTTTTGGACCAATTTTAGTGTCATTGAAGAGTTAAGGGTCGAAAAGGAGGGTATAAGTGAAAAAAGAACAACAAAAGAAGATAATTGAAGCCCTGTTGTTTTTGAGTGAAGAACCGGTAAAAACAGATAAAATAGCAGTTGTTCTTTCGACCAGCCCTGAAGAAGCTGAAGCTATGGTTGAGGAACTTCAGGACGACCTTTCCTCGTCCGGCCGCGGATTACAGGTGTTTGAAACTGCGGGTGGTTACCGGATGGGCACGCTTCCTGAACTCGCGCCTTATCTGGAAAAAGCATTTAGCGAAGATATTTCGAGTAATTTATCCAATGCCGCCCTGGAAGCACTGGCTATTATTGCTTATAATCAACCGGTGACCCGTATTGAAATTGAATCAATACGGGGGGTGAGAAGTAACCATGTCATCGAAAATTTAATAAAAAGAAAATTAATCAAGATCAGCGGTCGTAAGGATGGACCGGGAAGACCGATTCTATACGGAACTACTGCAGATTTTCTAAGATATTTTGGTTTAAAAGATCTTGAAGATCTTCCTCAGCTGGAGCTGCTTGATTTGGATCAAGATGGAGTAAGTACACAACAACAAACTGATAATAACCCTGTTGATATCTAAATTAATATGCTGCATTTAATTAATGGAGTAATGATTATGCGCCTGGCAAAATATTTGGCTAAAGCCGGTGTTTCATCCCGCCGTCGTGCTGAAAGTATGATCAGGGAGGGAATGGTTAAAGTTAACGGCCTGGTAGTTGAACAACCCCAGGTAAAAGTTGAAGCAGGTGACTCGGTAACTGTTAACGGAAAACTGGTCAAGTGTTTTGAAAAGAAACACTACATCCTTCTCAACAAACCACCAGGTTATATTTCCACGGTTCATGATACTCACAGGCGGCCGACGGTAATGAGCATGGTTGAAGATGTTGATGCCCGACTCTACCCGGTAGGCAGGTTAGATGCAGATACCAGTGGTGTGCTTTTAATGACTAATGACGGTGAACTGGCATACCGTTTAACTCATCCCAGTTTCCAGGTTAAAAAAATTTATCATGCCCGGGTTAAAGGGCTGCCGAACAGAAAAAAACTGAAGCAGTTAAGTGAAGGGGTCAATATTGGTGGTGAAAGATCTGCCCGGGCATCAGTCAGGTTGTTAAATGTTTCAGTCGAAAATAATACTGCTTTACTGGAGATAACCCTTAGTGAAGGTAGAAAAAGACAGGTAAAAAAAATGTGCGAAGCGATTAATCACCCAGTCCTAAAACTGCATCGGGAAAGGTTTGCCGGTTTGAGTTCCGGTGATCTTCTAGAGGGATCATATCGTGTGCTGACTGAAAAGGAAATAAAAAATTTATATAGATTGGTTGGACTGTAAATCTTTCCGGTATCTTGCAAATTATCTTTTTTAATGAGAGAATAGAAATGCTTGTAAATTGATTGTTGTTTAGATTATAGCTATTCTGCAGGGTGCAAAATGTCTCAGAGAAAATATAATACCAAAATTGCCATCGATGGTCCGGCGGGAACAGGGAAAAGTACGGTTTCCCGGGAGGTCTCCCGTCGTTTAAAACTGAAATATTTAGATACAGGTGCTATGTACCGGGCCATTACTTTAAAATTTATTCGTGAAAAAGCGGACTTGTCCGATCTTGAAGCTGTTAAAAAAATTTTGGCGGATACTTCGATCAAGCTAACTGACAATCAGGAAGTATTTCTTGATGGCCAAAAAGTTACTGATGAAATTCGTGGAGCTGAAGTAAACAAATTGGTTTCACCGGTATCGGCAATCTCCCAGGTTCGCCGTCAAATGGTTGATATGCAAAGAGCAATTGCCGAGGAATCTGAAGGTATTGTCATGGAAGGAAGGGATATTGCATCTAAAGTGATGCCAGATGCAGATTTTAAATTTTACCTTGATGCCTCCCTGGTGGAACGAGCCAGGAGGCGCAGAAATGAACTAAAAGATAAAGGGGTTATTCTTTCGGAAGATGAAGTTATTACAGAGATTAAAAACAGGGATAGCATAGATTCTAGAAGGGAAGACTCACCGCTAACCAGGGTGTTAGATGCGATTGTAATCGACACTACAGAATTGAGCTTTGAAGCAGTAGTAGATAAAATAATAAAAAGAGTTAGTGACAGGTTGTCCTATCAAAAAGCCAGGTGAACAATGTGTTTTATTACCTAGTGCGCTTGTTTTTTGCTGTATTTTTAAAAATCCTTTATCGACCGAAAGTTCATGGAATAGATAATATCCCTAATCGTAAGCCTTTTATTATTTGCTCAAATCATTTGTGCTGGATGGATCCCCTTATTGTAGGAATTGCAATACCGGCCGGTTACCGGATCCATTATATGGCTAAGAAAGAGTTATTCAGTAATTTTATAATTGCTTATTTGCTTCGCAAAGTTGGGGCTTTTCCCTTAAACCGTAAAGATGCAGACTATGCAGCAATTAAGAGATCTTACCAACTATTACAGGATGGGCAGGTTCTTGGTTTATTTCCAGAAGGGTCAAGGAGTAAAAATGGAAAACTGCAAAAAGCTTACAATGGAGCGGCGTTGATTGCTGCTCGAAGTGGAGTGCCCGTATTACCGGTGGCAATTGCCGGGCCTTACCGTATTTTTAGGCCTTTAAATGTTTTTATTGGAAAACCTTTTGTTTTGCCACCACTGATTTACAATAATAGAGAAGATAAGAAGTTTCAACTTGAAGAGATGAGCGGGATCTTAATGGAGCATATCAGGAAGCTTCTTCCTGAATACAAGGATATATAGAACCAGCCAGTTATTTGTTTTGAAAATGATTGAGATGAGGTAATTATTTGCAAGTTTTGTTAGCGGAGAAAGCAGGTTTTTGTTCCGGAGTAAATCGGGCTATAAACCATCTGCTGAATCGAGTTTCGACCCATGGAGGAGGCTCCACATTAGGCCCCCTGGTCCACAACGAAGAAGTTGTTGGTTATCTCGGACAGCATTCAATAGTTGCTGTTGAAAAGCCGGAGGAAGCATCCGGTTCGTTTTTAGCGATAAGGACACATGGAGTTACTCCACAGATGATAAACAGGCTTCATAACATGGAAAATATAGATATTATTGATTTAACCTGTCCCCGTGTCCATCGTGTTCAAAAAAAAGCAGCCTATCTGTATGATAATGGTTACAAGGTTATTATTTTTGGAAATTCAAAACATCCCGAAGTCCAGGGATTAATCGGTTGGGCCGGGGGAGAGGCAACGGTTGTTTCTTCGATTGATGAACTTGAAAAACTGGATATTGATCCTTCTTCAGGCTTAATCGCCCAGACAACCAGCGATCCGGAACTATATAAACAGGTTAAAGAGGTATATAAGAAAATAAATCCGGATGGTGTTGTTTATGATACACTCTGTCCGGAAACAAGGCTCAGACAGGAAGAAATTGTTAAATTGGCAAAAAGGGTTGAGGCACTGGTAGTGGTTGGCAGCGCAACCAGCGCCAATACTAAAGCCCTTTATGATTGCTGCAGGCTGCTCAAACCAACCTGCAGGATAAATAATGCAAGGGAGCTGGAGAAATCTTTCTTAAGGCAGTACCGGACAATTGGTATTACTGCCGGAGCTTCGACTCCCCCGTGGACGATTAAGGAGGTCGTGGAGAGAATGGAGAATGAGAACTTAGAAGTAAAGAATGAGGATCAGCAGGTTGACTTTGATGTAGAAGTCAAGGTAGCCCAGGTAGGTGAACAGGTGAAAGGTAAAGTAGCCCGGGTTACAGAGGAAGAAGTATATGTGGATATCGGTTCGAAAACCGAAGCTATTCTTCCTGTGGCAGAAGTGCATCTTGACGAGGGAAAAGGGTTGGAAGACCTTTTCAATCCTGAAGATGAAATTGAGGTGACGGTCATGGACACAGATGAAGATGAAGGGAAGGTGATCGTTTCCCATAGAAGACTGGCCAGGGACAAGCGCCTGCAGGAACTGGAGCAGGCCTATAATGATGGTGAGGTTCTGGAAGGCAGAGTAAAACAGGTTGTCTCTGCCGGTTTGGTTATTGATTTAGGTTCCGGTGCTGAAGGTTTCATGCCTGGTTCCCTGGTTGATATAAAGTATATACCTGATTTTAATGAATTTAATAGTCAGTCTCTTAATTTTAAAGTATTGGAATTTGATCGAGAAAAGGGAAAGATAATCTTAAGCCGAAAGAAAATTTTAGAAGAAGAAGCCCTTCATAAAAAAGAAGAAACTCTTAAGTCAATAGAGGTAGGTTCAACTATAACCGGCACCGTCAAACGACTCACAAATTTTGGCGCTTTTGTTGATGTGGGAAATATTGACGGATTGGTGCACATCTCGGAGCTATCATGGGACAGGGTAAATCATCCCA
>SKXC01000086.1 GCA_007128625.1 Syntrophomonadaceae bacterium
CAAAAAGGGTTCCTGTTAATATATCCCCGCCGCATATTCCACCCGTCCTGATGCTTGGCATTGTGTCCCAGGTAGGCCAGGTATTGCTCCTGCGGGAACTGTTGATGGTGTTTCATGGCAACGAACTATCTATCGGTATTATCCTGGCTGCCTGGATGCTCTGGGTGGGAATAGGCAGCCGCCTGGGGGTAATTATGGTCGAGAAGACGGCCCGCCCGCTGTCACTGCTTACCGGCAGCGCCGGTGGTGCTCTAATACTCCTGCCTTTGACGATCATGTTGATCCGGATCCTGCGTGGTTTTTTTGATATTCCGCCCGGGGCATACCTTTCCCTGGTTGATATGGCTGTATCCTGTTTTTTTCTTATGGCCCCGGTCTGTTTGATCCTGGGAGGGCAATTTGTCTTTCTTTCCCGGGTGTGGCGGGAAAGTGATAAAGCTGAAGATACATCCGGGGCCGGTAAAACCTATGTCGGTGAAGCAGCAGGAAATATGCTGGGCGGTATCTTATTCACCTTTGTTTTTGTCCATTACCTGAATGCTTTTGAAACAGCGGTATTGGCCGGCTTTTTTATGCTCGGGACGGCAATGGTTTTCAACTACAGGGTTAATTCGGGATTAGCCGGCACCGCCAGGCTGCGTAATGCCGGGCTGGTTCTCCTGGCAGCAGCCATTCTGTCCTTTCCTTTTTTGAAGGATCTAGATCAGTGGGCTTACCGCCTCCAGTGGCAGTATTTCACCCCCGGACATGAACTGGTGGAAACCCGGCAGTCAGAACATGGTACAATTTCAGTAGTCCGGCGCATGGATCAGTATACTTTTTATCAAAGCGGACACCTGATTTTTAGCACGGCAGGTCCGGAGACCACTGCTCCCGGCCTGGAAGAGCAGGAAGCGGTGGAATTTGCCCACCTGGCCATGGTCCAGCACCCACAACCGGAACGGGTCCTTTTGATTGGCGGAGGCCTGCGGGGTGTTCTGAGCGAAATAGTTAAGTATCCGGTTGATCGGGTTGATTATATCGAACTGGACGAAACGCTGACCGAAACCGCCCGTCCTTATGTTTCCCGGGCCACCCTGGAAACACTGGCAGATCCCCGGGTAAATTTAATTCATACTGACGGGAGGCTGTTTGTAAAAACAGCCCGGGAAAATTACGACCTGATCATTGTCGATACCCCTGATCCCGCCACAGCTGTTATGAACCGTTTTTACACGAAGGAATTTTTCATGGAAGCGCAAGAACTGCTTTTCGAAGATGGTGTCCTGGTTGCCGGAGCTGTTTCAACTCCCGATCTGAGGGGTACTGTAATAGCAAACCGCAATGCTGCCATCTATCACAGCCTGAGCAGGGTCTTTAACCGGGTTTTGCCGGCCGGTGAACGCTTCATGCTCTATTTTGCCTCCAACGAGTCTGAGCAGGTTTCCTTAGATGCCGGCATTCTTACAGAAAGGTTTATTGAACAAGGTATCGAAACGGAAGATTTTTCACCCCGTCATTACCAGGTTTTACTTGAAGAAGGCCAGTTGAGGCGGGTGAACTGGGTTGTGCGCAACCACGGGCGCACCGCCGATGCCCACCTGGTGGGGCCCGAAGCGCCGCCTGTATCACCGGCCCCGGTTGATGAACAGGAAGCTATGGAAAAAGAGCTTGCCCCGGTTGAAGAGCGCTATTTCATCAATGCCGATTTCCGGCCGATCGGTTATTACTACACTCTCATGCACTGGGATCAGCTGACCCGCCCGGATGGTGACCGGACTTTATGGTGGCCGCTGCAGGCCAGCTGGTGGTGGATCATACCGCTTGTTTTTATTCCTTTTTTAACGGTCCTGGCACTGAGGTTGAAGGCTGATAACAGGGAAAGAAATGCTCTTACTGCTCCAGCCGGTTTTTCTTTAATCCGTGCGGATACTAATTTCGCGGTTATTTTTACTGTTTTTACCACCGGTTTTTCAACCATGGCCCTGCAGGTTGCCCTGCTTTTTTCTTTCCAGGCCATATATGGTTTTATTTATGAAATTGTGGGTTTGATCGTGGCCATGTTCATGGGCGGCCTTTCTCTTGGCGCTTTTTTGACCAACCGCTACGTAAAATACAAGGCCAGTTTAAAAACCCTGGCGACAGTTCAGATTGTTATTTCTATCCTGGCTGTTTTGATTGCCTTTATCCTCCCCCGCGCTGCAGCCGTGGAATCTTCTGCCTTGATTTTTATACTATTTTCTATGTTTACTTTTACTGCCGGCCTGATCAACGGTGTCGATTTTCCCCTGTCCCTGGCCTGTTACATGGCCCTGAATAAAAATGCTGAAAAGACTGCGGGGGTCGTTTACGGGGTTGAACTGTTCGGGGCGTGCCTGGGAGCTGTTTTAACCAGTGCTATGGTGGCGCCGGTGTTTGGTATTGTTTCAGCCTGTATCCTGGCCGGTATTGCCAACTTCACCGCTTTTGTAGTACTCTTGTTGAGCAGGAGGAAAGAACTGTGGATAAACAAAAACAGCTTACATACAGGTTAGACCGCCGCAATTTTTTAAAGGCGGGAGCCGCCGGGGTTTTTTCGTTCTGCCTGGCCGGCATATACGGCTGTGCCCCTGCAGAGGACACCCGTGAGGAAACCCCGCCGGATAAGGTGGGAGCAGGGAGCAAGAAAGGCCTGATTAAAACCAAAAAATCTCCCTGGTACACTGAACTTGAAGGCGGCAGAGTACGCTGTGATCTCTGCCCGAGGCTGTGCGAACTGGAAGAAGGTGAACGGGCGCCCTGCCGGGTCCGCGAAAACCGTAATGGTGCTTGCTACAGCCTGGTTTACGGCAATCCGGCCCTGGTTCAGGAAGATCCGGTTGAACGCAAACCTTTTTTTCATGTTCTTCCCGGCAGCCGGGCCCTATCTATATCAACTGCCGGGTGCAACCTGGCCTGTAAATTTTGCGAGGTCTGGGATATGGCCCTGGTCTCTCCGGAGGAAGTTCATGCTTACGACATGCCTCCTGAGACAGTCATGAAACATGCCGGTTCCGGAAAAGTGCGCTCTCTTAGTTATGCCTTCGGTGAACCGGTGATTTATTACGAATACATGGCTTCGGTGGCCGATCGGGCTAAAGAGGCGGGCCTTTATAATTTGATGCACACCGCAGCCTATATAAACCCGGAGCCTTTGAAGAAGATCCTTGCCAAGATGGACGCGGTCAATGTGGATCTGAAAGGCTTTGATGAAAACTTTTACCGGGAGTACGTGGGTGGTGAGCTGGAAACGGTGCTGGCTAATTTGAAAATAATTCGTGATGCCGGGGTTCACCTGGAGATTACCACCATCGTAATACCTACCTTAAATGATGACATGGAAAAAATTGGCAAAATGTGCCGGTGGATTGCCTCTGAATTGGGTCCTAATGTACCCCTTCATTTCGCCCGCTTTTACCCCCTGCACAAGCTTTCCGGCCTGCCGCGGACGCCGGCGTCAACTCTTGATGATGCCAGGAATACTGCCCTGGAGGTTGGACTTAAGTATGTATACGTGGCCAGGGTCACCGGTCACGAGGGTGAAGACACTTTTTGCCCTGAATGCGGGGAGAAAGTGATTGAACGGGAAGGTTTTGTAATTGCAGCTTTAAAACTTCAAGATGGATCTTGTGAGCACTGCGGTGCCGAAATTCCCGGCCTGTGGGGTTGATAACAGTCAGTTTAAAATATCTGTCATTGTATGCTCTTCGTTAAATGTATACCTGTGTTAACGGGTTGAGCAAACCGTAAAGCTGTGCTTCTTAACCGCAGCTAACCGATACGGTTAAGGTGAATTTCATAATTGGCTAAAGAGCGTTGATCGAGGTTTGTCAAGCCTGCTTCTTTGGCCCACTCGATTGCTTCTACAAATTCTTCCGAAGTTATTGCCCGGGCAATTTTGTCGTATTCAAAAGCCTCAAACTCGACCCGGTACTGGGACATGATATTTACATAAGTGTCTTTTGGTAAATTTTCAGCTACCCAGAATGCAAATTCCCGGGGGTTTGAAACCCGGTTGGGCATGACCAGGTGGCGGATCATCAGTCCTCTTTTGGCAATACCGCGTTCATCGGTCTGCAGAGTGCCTACCTGGCGGTTCATTTCGATCAGGGCTTCCCGGGCTTTTTCCGGGTAGTCATATGCTTCAGCCAGGTTGAATTTTTCAGCGTAGTGGTTGTCCATAAACTTCATATCGGGCAGGTAGATGTCGATAATGCCGTCTAAAAGCTCAATGATCTCTTTTCTTTCATATCCGCTGGTATTATAACAAAGGGGCAGGTTCAAACCTTGCTTGTGAGCAATGCGGGTGGCATTGAGAATATTGGGCATAACATGAGTCGGTGTGACCACGTTAATATTATGACAGCCAGTTTGCTGCAGGTGGAGCATCATTTCTGCTATTGTTTCATCGCTGACTTCCTGACCTCGTCCCAGGTGGGCGATCGGATAGTTCTGGCAAAAAACACAGCGCAGGTTGCAGTTGGAAAAAAAGATAGTTCCAGAACCACCTGTTCCCACCAGCGGCAGCTCTTCGCCAAAATGCGGTCCCCTGGTGTAGACTACAGCCTTGTCGGTGGTCCGGCAAAAGCCGGTTTCTCCCCTGCTGCGGTTTTCAGCGCATTGGCGGGGGCACAGTTCGCAATCTTCGAAGATGCTGTAAGCTTTGTCGATTCTGCCGGCGAGTTTGCCTTCCGCTTCCAATTTGGCGTAAGCCGGCTGCCATTCCCCAAATGGCTTTTTCGGTTCGGCTGCCGGTTCTAAGGCCGGATCTTTTTCAGGGGCGCAGGCCTTTAACAGCCAGGCGCCACCGGCAAGGTAGACCAGCCCTGCCCCGCAGGCAAGACAAATGTTTTTAATAAATTTTTTCCTGTTCATTTCTTGTTTGTTCATGTCCATGGTTATCGCCCCGGGGTTATTTAAGGCCTGGACCGGCTTCAAGGTTTTGCTCTGGCTGCGATTACTGCTATTGCAGGTAAAAAAGGGCATGTAAACGGTTGTAATCGAGAACTGGCCTGGGATGATAGCGATTACTTTGTTTTTCGTATTTATATTATATCAACCAGGTCAAGGCTGCAAAAAGACTAACCGGCGCTTCATTTATTGCCGGGCAGGATCCGGATACCCCATATTCGCTTTTGGGGTTTTACCCGTAGTTCCAGCTGCGGAATCTGCGCTCTAGAAGCCGCCGCCAGGCTGAGGCTTGCTATAAAGCGGCCAAACGAACCGGCCTTAATAGAGTAACCCCGGACTATGAAGTACTACTTTTTTAATGATCAGGGTTATTTCCAGGCAGGACAATCTCTGGTCCCGGTAGAATTAAAAGGAGTAGTTTTATCTTATCTTCTTAGAAGAGCCTGCAATAATTACCAGTCTTTAATCCATTTTATCAAGGCAGGTGTAAGCATGTATTGCAATTTTGACGAAGTGATTGATCGGCGCGATACCGGATCCTTAAAAGGGTTTGTGAGAATGAACCTGGGCTGTCCGCGTTCGGTCGTAGAGGAAGTCCTGCACAAACTAGAGCGTGCCGTAAATTGTTACTGCCGCTGACAGGTTGTCAAAGAGCCCTGTTGCCGGTATAATTTTAAAAATATATTTAATCGCTGTTAACGCTTGTTTCAAATTTTGGATTTGCTGTTTAAATATAGAAAGGGAGGAGATGGCCCTGCAAGCACTGCTGGTTTTGGAAGACGGTTTTACGATGAAAGGAGATTGCTTTTCCGGGCCGGGTGAAGTTTTTGGGGAAGTGGTTTTTAACACGGCTATGACCGGTTACCAGGAGATGATAACTGATCCCTCTTACCGGGGGCAAATCCTGACCTTTGCTTACCCGGTGATCGGAAGTTACGGGATAACTGAATATGATATGGAATCGGACTCTCCCCAGGTGGAGGGTCTTTTAGTAAAGGAATGCTGCCGGAGGCCGCGCAACCAGCGGGCCCAGGATTCCCTGGCCAATTATCTCGAAGAACACGGGATCATGGGAGTGGAAGGGATCGACACCCGTTCACTCACCCTGCACCTGCGCAGGGCGGGCACCATGAAAGGGGTTTTGTCTACTTTAGAAAAAGATCCGGAAATTCTTCATCAAAAACTGCTGGCCAACCGGGAGTTAGATTCCCGGAACCTGGTCGATGAAGTTTCGAACCCGGAATCTTTCAGCTGGGCTTACCCGGAAAAAGGTTATCATGTCGTGGTTTATGATTACGGAGTCAAATACAACATACTCAGGCACCTGACCCTGAGAGGGTGCAGGGTAACCGTAGTTCCCCACCGGACTTCTGCGGCAGATGTGCTGGCTCTAAAGCCGGACGGGATTATCCTCTCCAACGGGCCCGGCGATCCTGCTGTCCAGAAGCAGATCGTCACTGAAATTAAAAAGCTATTAGGTAAAGGGCCGATGATGGGCATTTGCCTCGGACATCAGCTTCTGGGGCTGGCTTCGGACCTGGAAACTTATAAATTGACCTTCGGCCACCGCGGGGCCAATCACCCTGTCAAAGATTTAGCGACCGGCAAGGTTCACATTACCGCCCAGAATCACGGCTACTGTGTGGATATGG
>SKXC01000083.1 GCA_007128625.1 Syntrophomonadaceae bacterium
ATAATAAGAAGTTTTATATTACTACTCCGATTTATTACCCCAGTAACAGGTTACATGTAGGGAATTCATACACAACTGTAGCTGCTGATGCTATGGCCCGTTTTAAAAGGTTGACCGGCTACCGGGTTTGGTTTCTTACCGGTACAGATGAGCACGGGCAAAAGATTCAGAGACAGGCTGAATCTGCAGGCAAACCTCCCTCTGTATTTGTCGATGAGATTGTGGGCTGGATCAAGGAGCTATGGCAGGAACTGGACATTCAATATGATGATTTCATTCGTACTTCAGAACCCCGGCATAAGGATAAAGTCGCCCGTATTTTTACCCGTTTTTATGAGCAGGGGGATATTTACAAAGGAAAATATGAAGGTTTGTACTGTACTCCCTGTGAAGCTTACTGGACAGAGCGACAGCTCGACGATGGAGCCTGTCCCGACTGTGGACGCAAAGTAGAATTAATTGATGAGGAAGCTTATTTTTTTAAAATGTCACGATATGCTCCACTCCTTCTTGAGCATATTGAAAAGCACCCTGATTTTATTCAACCTCCTTCGCGTAAAAATGAAATGATCAATAATTTCCTAAAACCCGGTCTCGAAGATCTTTGTGTTTCAAGAACTTCTTTTGATTGGGGTATCCCTGTCCCATTTGACCGGGATCATGTTATTTATGTGTGGTTAGATGCCCTGAGTAACTACATTACTGCTCTCGGTTATGGTGACAAAGACAGTATTTATGAAGATTTCTGGCCTGCTGATGTCCAGTTAATTGGGAAAGATATCCTGCGCTTCCATACAATCTATTGGCCTATCTTTTTAATGGCTCTTGGAGAACCCCTGCCTAAAACTGTTTTTGGACACGGCTGGTTGATGCTGCAGGAAGGAAAAATGTCCAAATCAAGGGGCAATGCAATTGATCCCAGCGTACTGGCAGGCAGGTATGGTTCCGATGCATTGCGATATTTTCTCTTAAGAGAAATACCTTTTGGTCAGGATGGGGTTTTTAGCCTCGAATCATTTATTACAAGAATCAATAATGATTTGGCCAACGATTTAGGTAACCTGGTCAGCAGAACTTTGACTATGGCAGAGCGTTATTTTGGAGGAGTGCTGCCTGAACCTTCTGCCATGGATGATTCCTCTGATTCAATTTTGCGTTCGATCGCTCTTAATACTCCCGAAGCTGTTGAAGCGGCGATGGAACAGTTGAAAATCAGTGATGCACTTACTGAGCTCTGGCAACTTGTGCGTCAAAGCAATAAGTATATTGATGAAAATGTGCCATGGGATTTAGCAAAGGATCCTGCAAAAAAAGAACGCCTGGGAACTGTTATTTACAACCTGATCGAAAGTATCCGATTTGTATCAGTTATGCTGCAGCCCTTTATGCCTCGTGCTCCAGAAAGTATATGGGAACAGATTGGTCTAAAAGATTCTACAGAACTACAGGAATGGACCAGTTTACAAAAATGGGCCTTGATTAAGCCTGGAACGATAGTAAAAAGAGGAGAGGACTTGTTTCCCCGTCTGAACCTACAGGCAGAAATAAGAGAAATGCAGCCAGATAAAATGGCTTCGGAAGATTCAACTTCTAACCACACTGAAGATCTGCCTGGATTAATTACACTCGAATACTTTCAACAGGTTGATCTGCGGGTTGCGGAAATCACCTCTGCTGAAAAAATTCCCAAATCAGATAAACTTTTAAAAATTGAAGTTGATATCGGTGAAGAGAGTAAACGCCAGGTTGTTGCCGGAATTGCTGAATACCATCAACCGGAAGAATTAGTCGGAAAGCTGGTTCTTTTTGTAAGCAATCTGAAACCGGTGAAATTAAGAGGAGTGCTTTCACAGGGTATGCTGTTGGCTGCAATTAGTGAAGAAGGGGTTTTTAGCCTTACTACAGTGGATCAGAAAATAGCCCCGGGAAGCAGGGTCAGCTGATTTGAGTGCACTAATCGACACACATGCTCACCTTGATTTTCCTCAGTTTAAAAATGATTTGGAACCAGTGCTTGATCGGGCGATAAAATCAGGGGTTGTTGCAATAATTAGTGCCGGCACCGATGAGCACAGCTCAAAACGTTCAGTGGAGATAAGCAAAAAATACCAGCAGGTGAGTTCCTCTGTGGGAGTTCACCCCCATGGCACTGCCCATGTTTCTAAAGGCTGGGAGGAGCAGCTGGAGAGCTTAGCTAAATTTGATAATGTTTTAGCAATTGGAGAAACAGGACTCGATTTTTACCGCAATCTTTCACCCCGTGAAAATCAGGAAGAACTGTTTCGTAAACACTTACGTCTTGCCTGCCGGGTCCAAAAACCGGTTATAATTCATAGTCGTGAAGCCCATGCTGAAACACTGCAGATTCTAAAAGAAGAAGAACTACCTCTTCGCAGTGGAGTTATGCACTGTTTCTCCGGTGATCGTAAGTGGGCCGAAGCTTTTTTAGATCTTGGGTTCTATATTTCAATGGCCGGCCCGGTTACTTATCCTCGCTCTCATGCTTTGCGAGATCTGCTTAAGTATATTCCGGCTGACCGCTTGTTGTTGGAAACTGACGCGCCATATCTTCCGCCCCAGGCTTATAGAAGCCAGCGTAATGAGCCGGCTTATATCAGGCTTATTTATGAGCGTGTGGCCCTGGCCCTGGATCAAGATCTCGATCAGCTGGCCGAACAGTTATATGTGAATGCAGTGCGCCTTTTTTCCGATTCTCTTGTAGATAGACATAATGATTAACACCCTGCGAAAACTTTTATATAATAAAGGAAATCTCAGAAGGAAAAGAAGATATTAACAAAACTATAAAAAGCCAGGCAGCGCTGAAGGTTTTATTCCTTCACTCCTGCCTGGCCTTTAAATATTCGTAATTCTTACTAAAATAATAAGATTAAAACCCTGTCTATACTTAGCTTAACAGGCTTTGCAATTTCATTGCAAGAGACATATCACCTTTGACTTTCAACTTCCCAGCCATGAAAGCTGAAGTAGCATTCAATTTGCCTTCAAGCATATCGTTAAAATCATCAGCAGCCATAGTTATTGTAATGTTGGGGCTGTCATGCTCTGATTCAACAACTGTTGGTTTTCCATCTTCAACTGTAACATGAAAAATTCCACCATTATCGCCGGATAGGTCAAACTGGTATACCGCACTGACCCCTTTCATTTTTGTGGGATCAGCTGCTTCAATTTTTTGGTTAAGGTTGTTAAGAATATCTTTAAAGTCTGCCATGCTAGAAAAAACCTCCTTTAATTAGATACAAATGAATCATGAGCTTGAGGACTTATTAAAACAGCGATTATCTCCCTCCTTTTGCAAAATGAGGTTGCCCTGGCTTACCATGGGATGCTTAAACAGTTGAATTATTCCTTTTGTAAAATATATTATAATGCATAATCCCCTTTTTGTCATTATATATGCGACGGATTAGGGTAAACCGGAATTAGGGTAAACATGAAAGTCGCTAGTGGTTTGACGCTTATTTAAGCAGGGGATAAAATATAAACAAAAACAGAAAAGCTGGGGGATTTTTACTTGACCGAAATACCTGATATAACTTCACCGCGGGAACTTGCCGCTCTTTTTAAATACTATGGCTTGCAGCCCCGTCGACATTTAGGTCAGAATTTTTTAATTGATGCCAACATTGTTCGAAAAATAGTTACTGCGGCGAATATTGAAAAAGGAGATCAGGTGGTTGAGGTCGGGCCCGGTGTCGGTGCACTGACTTTTAAACTGGCCAGTTCTGGTGCCAATTTGCTGGTTTTGGAGATTGACCGCGGATTGATCCGGTTATTAAAAGATTTGTTTCAACAATGGACCAATATAAGTATTATTGAACAGGATGCACTAAAAGTTAACTGGAATGAACTTGTAGACAGCATAAGAACCGGTAATGAAGGAATAAAACTTATTTCAAACCTGCCCTATAATATCTCCGGACCTTTTATGTACTCATTATTTTATGAGGGTTTTCCATTTAAATCTGTTGTATTAATGTTTCAAAAAGAAGTGGCCCACCGTCTGGTTGCTGTGCCCGGTGATAATGATTACGGCTCCCTTTCAGTTCTTTGCGGTTATTATACTGATGCTAAAAAACTATTTGATGTATCGAAAAATGTTTTTTACCCCCGTCCTAAAGTAGGATCTGCTGTATTGAAGTTGCTGCCGCGAGAACGGGAACTTAATGATTATGAAGAAGAGCTATTATGGACAATTGTCAGGGGTCTTTTTCAGCAGCGCCGCAAGACAGTCCTCAGCAGTATGAGGAGGCTTTTCCCATGGTCGCGGAGCAGGTTGAAAGACTTATTGGAAGAAGCGCTGGTTAAACCTGCTGCCAGGCCTGAAGAACTGGATGTAAAGCAATTTGCAAAGTTAACCCGAATAACTTATAATTGCTTTAGCAAATAAAGCTGAAAGGTCGCAGTTTCGATGCTTTTTACAAGTCCTTCTAAGGGTAGTGTTACATTTCAAGCCCTGTTTGAAGACCTGGTAGGGTTTACTAATGAATTTCCTGATGAATCATACAAACTGATTATCGGAACAGATTCGCATTCGTTTTTAAATGATCATGTAATCTTTGTTACTGCAGTAGTCGTCCACCGGGTTGGTAAAGGTGGACGGTTTTTTTATCATAAGCAAAAAACACGCTATATGGATAGTTTGCGGCAAAGGATTTATTATGAAACCTTTCTAAGTTTGGAAGTAGCCACCCGTCTTACCGAAAAACTTGCCCAAAACAGCGATCTTCGCTTAAATGTAGAAATTCATCTGGATGTCGGTGAAAAAGGCGAAACTCGCGATATTATTAAAGAGGTTGTTGGGATGGTAATAGGTAGCGGTTACCAGGCTCTCATTAAGCCTGACTCATACGGGGCGGCTACTGTTGCCGACCGATTTACCCGCTAAAAGGAAGCTTCAGGCAGTATGCTCATGACTTTTGTTATTTTTTGAGCAATTCTTGACATATTGCATGATATTATGTTAATATTGAACCAGAATAAATATAAGGTGGTTTTGAATGGTGGCTAAAGATGTCCTATTTGAAATCCGCAAAAAGCTTGAATCTCACCTTGGTGAAAAGATAAAATTACGAGCTAACCGCGGTCGGCGTAAAACTTACGAGAAAGAAGGAATTTTGGAAAGCCTGTATCCCTCAATTTTTATAGTAAGAGTTGATGAAAATAATTACTTCCAAAGACTTTCATTCAGTTATTCAGATGTTCTGACTGAAACTGTTGAACTGAGTTTTAATGAGGGCGAAATGCGCCAAAATGCAGGCTAGACAATACCCGATTAGATAAACATAAAATCTACGAATCATTATTTGATGATATCAAGGAAGAAATATTTTTCTTGTTAAACTGGCCGATCTGAAGATGGCGATGTTGATAATTAACCGGAGTTTTTAAAAATTCCGGTTTTTCTTATAGGCAAGTTTTTACCAGAAATGCTGTCATTAATAATAATGTCCCGGCAGCAAAAAGCGAATTGAACCTTTATTCAACCGGATCAGGCAGGATTAGGTTGATTTTTATAGAATATCGAATCAAGATACCATTGTTTATTATTTTCGGGGGGGTTGTTGATGAAAGCTTTAATTATTGTTGACATGGTCTATGATTTTATTGATTCCAAAGGAGCTCTTTATATCGGGCCGGTTGCAGAAGAAGTGGTTTCCCAGGTCAAAAAGCGACTGGAAGAATATCGTTCTAAAGGGCTTCCGGTTATTTATACCAATGATCGCCATATTAAAGATGACATCGAGTTTGAATTATTCCCGGCACACAGTATACATGGCAGTGGCGGAGATGAAGTTATAACCGAATTGTCGCCCGGGCCTGATGAAAGAGTAATTGACAAAAGGCGGTTTAGCGCTTTCGTAGGTACCGACCTCGATATAACACTGCGTGATAAAGGGATCGAGGAAATTGAATTGGCAGGAGTTGTAACCAATATATGTATTTTGTATACTGCTGCCATGGCCAGAATGTACGGTTACAAGGTAACTGTTTCGCAAAAAGCTGTTGCCAGTTTTGATCAGGAAGCCCATGATTTTGCCCTGAAGGAAATGGAAAAAACTTTAGGGATTACGATTATATAATTGACCTGGAGGACTTAAATGAAGTTAAACGATTTTATTACATTAAACGATATCGGACAAATTGATATAGATTCTAACCAGCGTTTTTTTTCTGCCACAGAATCTGAGATAGAAAAAGGGCTGACCAGTGATATTTATTTTGTCAGGTCTAGAGATTTGCTTGTTTCAATGGGTTTGGCTGATACGTTGGTAACTGCAGAAATTTTTTCTTCCGGGGATGGTATCATGGCCGGATTGAAAGAGGCCCTTTACCTGTTGAGAAGCCGGGAACTGGAAATTTGGGCTTTGCCGGAAGGTGAGCCAATGAAGTCCAAAGAAGTCGTTATGCGTATAAAAGGGCGTTATGGAGATTTTGGCGTGTATGAAACCCCTTTACTGGGTATTTTCGCCAGTTCAAGTG
>SKXC01000132.1 GCA_007128625.1 Syntrophomonadaceae bacterium
AAGATCGAAGCGGTTACCATGTCGATGGGCCTTGATACGGTAGTCGCCGACCCCCATCAGCTCGATCAGACAATTTCTGTTCTTTACAGGCTGCTGCAGAAAGAAGGAACCCGGGTGCTGGTATTGCGCAAAGAATGCGCCTTGGCTGCGGCCAAAAAAGAACGCCGCTATTACCAGGTTAATACCGATAAATGTATCGGTGATTCCTGCGGGTGCAACAACTTTTGCGGGCATACCTTTGGCTGCCCGGCTATAAGCATCAGTGAGGATTCCAAAGCATATATTAATGACGGGCTGTGTACCGGGTGCGGGGCCTGTGCCCTGCTTTGCCCCCGCCAGGCAATCGAGGAAATCCAAACGAAAGGGGTATCCTGATGGCCGGATGGAATTGGCCCTACAACATGATCATCGCCGGAGTGGGAGGGCAGGGCAATATCCTGGCCTCCGCCCTGACGGGCCTGGCGGCAACCAATGCCGGTTACCGGGTGGTGGTCGGTGAAACTTACGGCGCTTCTCAGCGGGGCGGTTCCGTGATGAGCCATGTGCGAATCTTCCAGGAAAAAGAGTACGGTCCACTGGTCCCGTACGGGAGGGCGGATTTAATCGTTGCCTTCGAGCCGCTTGAAGCGCTAAGGGTGGCCTCGAAATATGGCCGGAAGGAAACAGCGGTACTGGTTAACACCACACCTGTCTATCCGGTAGCAGTGATCTTGAAAGAAGCCCGGTATCCTGAGCCGGAAAACATCCTTGCTGCCCTTAAAAGCCTGGTTGGGGAGATATACATCCTCGATGCGACAACCCTGGCCCGGGAGGCGGGAGATCCACGGGCACAGAACATGGTGATGATCAACGCCCTTTCATTGTATGCCGGCCAGCCTGTAAAGCGCAGCTGCTTTGACCAATCTCTGGAAGAATTTTTGCAGGACGCAGGTAGCGAACAGCGGAAGATTAACCGGCTCGCCTTTCAAATGCCCCTCGAACTTAAAAAATTTACTTAGCAAAAATTTATTCTCAGTATTGCCACAGCGTCTCCGCCCTGCCGGTAAAAGAAGTTTTGGACCTTATCTACGACAGACCTCTGTAATATCAAAAAGCACATGCGGACCATCGAATAAATTCTGGAGCAAGCTCAGGGGATGTGACAATTTTGCCCCCTCCCCATTGTCACCCGTTGGTTTGACCTGCCGCAAAATGGTGTAGTATTATAATCTTAGCAGAAAGTCAAATACCTACTAAATAGCTGCGGTATGTTCATTATCAGATAACTGCACGCTGACATTTATTTGACAATTGTTGGTGTGGTCAATAATCTTCATTGTTTCGCTAAATAATTATAGGGGGGAAACGGCGATGCAACCTGATTTTTTTACTGTTGGTGAGATAGCGGTGCCTGTTTACCCGGTCATAATCGGCCTGGGGATGATCATTGCTGCTCTTTTGATCAGGTATTATGAGATCCCCACCCTCGAGGTTTTAACCGGGAGAAAGTTTCCGGAAAGCATCCGGAAATACAGCGGTAAAACTTTTTTTATCGTGTTGGTGTGCACAGTAATTGGGGCCCGTTTGGCCTTCGTGATCGTCAACCCGCACCTTTATTTGGGCGACCCGGTAAGGATCCTGGAAGTCTGGCGGGGCGGATTTGCCTACCACGGGGCGCTTATCCTCTCTTTTGCCGGCGCTGCCTTGCATGCTTATTTCAGGCGAATGCCTTTCGGTACGTTGTTGGATATAGCAGCTCCCTATATAACCCTTGCTTACGGGATCGGGCGGATTGGCTGCTTTTTAAACGGCTGCTGTTACGGTAAAGTTAGCGAGGTGCCCTGGGCCATGGTTTTTCCGGCTATCGATTCACTGGCCCGCCACCCGACCCAGCTTTATGCCACCTTTTCTTCGCTGCTCATCTTTGTGGTGCTGCTTTATATGAGCAGGCGCCTGTTTACCGCCGGCATAATTCCTGGCGGCTACGTTTTCGCCTGGTTTTTAGTCCTGCACGGGCTCTACCGGTTTATCGTTGAATATTTCCGGGTTAGTGAACCCGCCCTTGGTCCGCTCACCCAGGCCCAGGCAATGTCGGTGGTGTTAATCCTGGCAGGTGTGGCATATATATTATTGAAGAACCCTGTAAAAAGTGCGAAGGGAGGGGTAAACAATGCTTAAAAAAAGATCAATTCCCTTTTTTGTAATCCTGTTTGCATCTATACCGTGGTTATTGCTTTCAGCCTGTGAGTTGGAAGAAGATGTGGCGCCCGGGCCGGTGACAATGTCCTGGGGAATCCCTGAAGAGGTGACCGCATTTGAAGGTCTCCAGCGCGAACCCCAGGGGGTCGAGGTGGAATACAAGAATGATGCTATCCTGGAGGTCGTCTGGGAAGCCGGGGAAAGCTATATCTTACCGATTACCGCCACTTCAGGTGAAGCACTGACCGGGGTGCGCTACCGGGGCAGTAATATCCCTGACCACCTGGAACTGGAATGGCTGGAACCCCGCGAAGAACATTGGTATCCCATTGAAGAAATCCCGCTGGACAGGGTCAAGGCAGTTATTGAACAGGACAACAATTATCTGCTGGTTGATTTCGGGCCCCCGGAAGGCGCCGACTTTGATGAAGGAATGAACCGGTTTATCTGGTTCAGAATAACACCCACTGTAACAGGTGAATTTAAGTTCGAGATTTTTGGTTACCAGATGGAAGAAGACGATCCTGCCGAAGCCAGGGTGTCGAACATCTTAGAGCTGGAAGCAGTAGTGGAGGGTGGAACTGATTGACCTTGATCAAAACTGATCAACCCTTTCTTTGCCTGCCGGTTCCTGGCAAAAGAGTTTGAAAGAACACAGTAAGCATGGCAAACCAGTAAACTCATTGTAACAGGATGGCTGGAGCTCATAGTTGCCCCATAAATTACTTTTTAGTAATAACTGCCAGTTCTTTTGATTCTTCTCTATATTTTGCCCCTGTCACATCAGAATAGTATTTGTGTTCACTATAACCAAATTTATTTAAGACATTGCTTATAGTTGTTTTTGTATAAAAATGATCGTAAATTCTATAAATATTAGTGTCTGCTTTTGTGATTACTATCGTCTGGTCTAAAAAAGTATCATCTTCCGGGTAAAGAAAAGTCTCAGTCAAAGCCAAATATGGTTCAGCACTCCAAAATCCATTATTACTAACTTCCCATCTTCTTCCTAAATCACTTTCATCTCTGTTTCTGTCAGTAAATACATCAAATATAAATAGCCCACCTGGTTTCAATGCGTTATAGATTTTTTTTAGTAAAACATCTCTTTCTTCGTTCGTAAGGGCTCCAAAATCACAAAAAATTAACATGATCACATCAAATTCGGGTTCAAAATCTATCGTTAAATAATCCTGGTAAATGTATTTAATCTTTAGGTTTTCTTCTCTTGCAACCTCTCTGGCATAATTAATTGAACGCTGAGAATAATCTATTCCAGTAACAGAATAACCAAGTTTTGCTAAGCGGGAAGCATATAATCCGGGACCACAACCAAGATCAAGAATATTAATATTCTTTTGAGGAAATATATCTTCCGAAAGCCATTTCACCGATGCATCAATAGTTGAAAATTTTCTGCTGGCTGCGTCCCAGTCTGGATCGAGATGAGCCTCAAGCATCATTTTAGATAGATGTAAATCATCCCATAATTTAGCACTGCTTCTTTCAAATAATTTGGGTTTTTGAGATAAAGCTGTAAGATCACTGATGTCCATTGCATATAACTCCCGGTTCAGATTCTGTAATTGTGAAAAACCTTGAAGCCAGTTCTCCTTGCCATCTGGTAGAATGAACTTCGTCAACTAATAACCAAAACGAGATTTTAAATGGCTCAATAACAGCCTGGCGTAGATTAACAGGTTTTGTATCAACAATTTGCATAAAAAGATCTTGCCTTGCAGTTTATTGAATAATACCATGATATTTTGCTTAGAATCAAGCAGAATAGTCTAGCAATACAATCCCAGTATAAAAACAAGTTGCTTTCATACATTTTTTATGCGGCAATCCTGATATTTGGGGATCCTGGTCTACAGGTATATGTGATGAAAACAGGTCTATTGGTATGTGGCTGTGGCACCGGAGACAACAGTTTTGTAAAAGAGGTCCTACTCATTTACCTGACCTTTGGGGCCGCTACCGGGTGGAATACATGCCGGCAGCCCCGTAAAAGCAGCCTTAAGGCAGGATATGTAAAATTTTCGAAGAATGATAATCTTATTAACCAGCAGGCTGGATTTTTTTCTAATGAATTTTACAGGTGTTAGCTCAGGTGGAAATTTACTATAGAGGAGGGGCCGCGTTGCCTGCAAAAAGAAAAAAGAATATATTCAATGTCAGCGCGAATCTTTATGACCTGGACGAGCGTAATGTAACCCTTGACGATATCCCTTTCTACCTGGAATATGCCTCCAGGGTGCAGGGGCCTGTTCTCGAGCTGGCCTGCGGGACCGGCAGAGTGGCTATTCCGATTACCGCAGCCGGGCACGAAGTATGGGGAGTTGATTTATCCGACCCTATGCTTGACCGTTTCCGGTCCAAACTGGCGGTGCTGCCGTCTGAGGTACGCGAACGGGTTCACCTGCTGCAATCCGATATGAGCGATTTTAACCTGGAACGCAAATTTGCATTGATTATCATTGCTTTTCGCTCGTTCCAGGCACTCACCGGGGCTGAAAAGCAGAAGCAATGCCTGGCCAGGGTGCGCGAACACCTTGCTGATGACGGTATTTTCATTATCAATGTATTTCGCCCTTTTGCCATGCTGGACCAGTCCTGGGTTAAAGAAGAGAGTCTTGACTGGGAGGTGACAGACCCGGAGACCGGAATCCTGGTCAGGCGGACTCACATCCGTAAAAAGATCGACCTGCGCAAACAGATCATTTACCCGGAACTGATCTATTACCTGTATAAGCCTGATGGCAGCGAGGAGAAAATTGTTGAGCCGCTGGAGTTAAAATACTATTATGAGGCTCAGCTCAGGGAGCTGCTCCTCGCCAACGGGTTTGACATAGTAGAAGAGCTGGGATATTACGACCGGCGCCCTATTATTGAAGGGCCAGAGCTGATTTTTGTCTGCAAAAGAAAGAGCCGCAATTGAAGCAAGTAGAAGAATAACCGTTACAATAGAAAGAATTACCATAAAAATTCTTAGGGTTACAATATCACTGAGCAAACACACTGCGGCTTTTTGATGTAGACATCTTCTCTTTTCTTTAGTAAACTTAGGCATCTGGCTAATGAGGAGTGATAACAATACCAGTTAAGCTTACCCTGCCAAACCTGCTTTCTGCATCAAGGATTATCTTTTTGCCGTTGCTTTACCTGTTGCTCTATTTTGGATTGAACCAGGTATTTTTAATTGCCTATATCATTGTCGGCTCTACAGATTACTTTGATGGCATTGCCGCCCGTAAGTTAAATCAAGTGTCTCATTTTGGGAAAGAACTGGATTCATTGGCTGATCTTTTATTCTATATTTCTTCGGCATATTTCCTCTACTTGCTGCAGCCCGAAACAATAGCTGAAAACACGATATACCTGGTAGTTTTTTTCTCATTGCTCGGGTTTTCCTTTATTCTTTCAGGGATCCTTTTCCGAAAGCCTGTAATGATGCACACTATGATTCTACGCTGGAACGCAGTTATGGTTTTCTTTATTATAGTCGCCTCATTCTGGATTGATACAACAATACTGGTTCGCCTGGTCGTGATTATTTATATTATAGGTTTTACAGAAGAGATCCTGATTTTTATCTTTTTCGGCAATGTGGATCCAGATACCAAGTCAATTTTTCACCTGCTGGATAACAAAAAGCAGGATAAGTAAGAAAATCTATCTAAAGACCTCTTGTTTTGCTTACTTTTTCGATTTTTATATGCCAAGTTTAAAACTTTAAAATATCCTTAACTGTCGGCTGATTTACCACTTCCTATGTAGAGGTGCTGACCGTTGTGATCACTTCTTATGATTCTATTTTCAGTAAGTCTTTAATGGCAATCACTTTTTCTATAATTCTACCGATGACAATCACTGCAAAAAGGGTTAAAACAAATCTCAGCACTGTGTGAGAAAGCCCGAGAAACTGGGTTTCTTCAATGAGATGCGTTACTAAAATCGCTGCCCAGGCCCCTTAGAATATTACGATATTTGAAGTTAGGGTTCCTTTTTGTAAAAGTGACCCGCCAGAGGGAAATGATATCAGGTCAGGACCGGAATAAGCATGATTGCCCCGATGATTTTGCAACTATGGGCGTTGTGGTGATTATACCGGCGGGAGTTTATGATATAATTATTGAAGTTTGTTTATGTGATCATTTTAAATGAAGAAGGTTGCCGCCCAGATGAAAGAGCAAAGTAGTCGATTGGGAACGGAGCCAATCCCGAAGATCCTGGTTAAACTGGCCCTACCGGCCATGGTTGGGATGATTGTGATGGCTCTTTATAACGTGGTTGACGCCAT
>SKXC01000071.1 GCA_007128625.1 Syntrophomonadaceae bacterium
CGGGGTATACCGCAAACTACCAGCCAGACCTGATCGGCCGCATCTGCCAACAGCTGGTTAGCCCGGCCGGAACAATCCCGAAAAACCCGACCCAGGGGGTAACTTGGCACCAGCCCCATGCCTACTTCGTTTGTAACCACTGCCACCTCGGCAGGACACTTTAAAACAGAATCAGCCAAAACTGAAACATAATCTAAAGCCCTTTCAGCGGCTGCTTCCAGCAGATCCTCCCCGGCAAGAATATCCTCTCCATTCCTGTCTGCACCATGCTGTTCAAGATCGGCCAAGATACGGTTGCTGACCAGAAGGGTCAGGCAATCCAGTAAAATAAAGGTTTTGCTGTCCAGTTCATTTTTAAAAACTAAATGCGGCTCAAGCGGTTCTTCTAAAGTCTCAAAATAATGCGGACGCCTATCCTGGTGAGCAAGCACCCGCCTGCGCATCTCCTGATCCTCTGCTCTGGCAGTAGCCAGGTAAATCACCCTTTTTTTGCTTTCCTGGGCCAGTTTTTCCGCAAAGCTGCTCTTGCCGCTGCGCACTCCACCGGTAATCAGGATCAACTGTCCCTGTTTTTCATTACCCATTATCTGATCCTCCGTGCCGATCAACAACCCCGGGTAAATCTTCGAGCTTTTCTAAAACCACGGCGCCTCTCTGGACCAGGTTTTTCAGCAGCTGCGGGGCATGGCCGCTGTAATCCCTTTTTTCCACCCCGGCCAGGTCAATTAAATAAACCGGCTTGCCTTCTTTTAACACCGCTTCCACTTCTTCAAATATGGGCAGGTTGCCTTCCCCAAAAGGAATAGGCGGCACAACCACCAGGTCGGACTTACGCATCAATTCCAGGTGTTCTTCTTTATGCACACCGTTCATGCTGGTAAACGGAGGGACAATCACTACCGGTAAACTGTGAAAATGGGCAAAGCGGCAGCCGCTGTCCTGAGCTGAAACAGGGCCAACAGACAACCGGCAGCCCCGCCCGATCAGCAGTTCCAAAACAGGAAGAGCCTCTTCACCACCGCCGATCACATGCACCACCGGCCTTTTAGTATGGCCTTCCACCCGAGTTTTTTCTCTTACAACGCTGACCTGTAGTACGCCATGCAGGGGGTGCCGGTAAGTTGTAGCGGGCACACCGTAGGATTTCTGGATATTGTCGGGTGTAATTACTTCTTCAGCCCTCCCGGCCGACATAACCCGGCCCCCGGAAAGTAGAATAAATCGGTTAAAATGATGAACCGCCAGGTTAATATCATGGATGGCGGCAATTACAGTAACTTCCTGTTCGCGATTAAGACGGGCAGCCAGCTCCAGCAGCATCGACTGGTAGCCTATATCCAGGTTGGCCGTGGGTTCATCTAAAAGCAGCGCCTCGGGCTGCTGGCAAACTGCCCGGGCCATGATCACCCTTTGCTTTTCACCACCACTCAAAGCAGTGATTGATCGCCGGGCCAGGTGGGCCACACCGGTCATTTCCATTGATCGCTGCACAATTTCACGGTCACTCTGATCTTCTTTTTGAAAACGGTTAAGGTAGGGGAAACGGCCCATCATCACGATATCTTCCACTGTAAAATCAAAGTCCGCCGTCGTTTCCTGGGGGACCACGGCCATCTTCCGGGCTGCTTCTTTGCTGTCAAAATGCTTCAGTTCCGTACCGTCAAGCATTATATGACCGGCATTAGGTTTCAAGATCCGGCTGATGCAGCGCAGGAGAGTCGATTTTCCGGCCCCATTGGCCCCGAGCAGGGCTACAAGGTCCCCACGCTCAACACTAAAATTTGTATCCTCAAGTACCGGTTGAGCATCGTAGGCCAGCTTCAGCCCGTGCACTTCTATATTCAGTCCCACTCCGGTTACCCCCCTCCGCCGAAGTAGCGCAATTTCTTGCGTTTTTTCAACAAGTAAAGGAACATCGGTGCACCGAGCAGGGCAGTAATAATCCCTACCGGCAGCTCCGAAGGAGCAATAATTACCCTGGCCAGGGTGTCGGTGGCTATAAGCAAGGTCCCGCCAAGCAGTGCCGAAGCAGGAAGGAGAAAACGATGATCCGGCCCGGCCACCAGGCGGACAAAGTGAGGAACCACCAGCCCAACAAACCCGATAATTCCACTGGTTGAAACAGCTGCCGCCACCAGAAGGGACGAACCGGCCAGCATGATCTTTTTTACCCTCTCGGTATTTACACCGAGATTACTGGCCGTCTCTTCTCCCAGCAGCATAGCATTAAGATCCCGGGAGAAGACACTGACACAAATATAGCCGACCAGGGCATAGGGCACCATTACTTTAACCTGGTGCCAGGTTGCCCCGCCCAGGCCACCCATCATCCAGAATACGACCATGTGCAGCCTTTCACCGGCAAAGTAAGTAAGCAGTGAAACCAGGGCTGATAGAAAAGCACTGACGGCAATCCCGGCCAGCAGCAGGGTCATCACCGGAACTGCCCGACCGACCCTGGCCATACTGTAAACCAGCATGATAGTGATAATCCCACCGCCAAAAGCAAATAACGGCACCGCTCCAAATCCACCCAGAACCAGGCTAAAACCGCTAAGCATGGCAAATACAGCACCCAAAGCTGCCCCCGAGGAAATCCCGATCACGTAAGGATCGGCCATCGGGTTGCGGAAAAGACCCTGGAAAACAGCCCCGGCCACGGCCAGTGAACTGCCTACGGCCGCTGCCAAAAGCACCCGGGGCAAACGAATCTGCAGTAAAATATCTTCATGGATCGGGGAAACTTCAACGCCGGCAATAGAAACCGGCACTGGCAGAGTGTCCAGCAAAATAACCAGGACACTCCGCCAGCCAATAGATACCGCCCCAAATATCAACGCGCTGACTACCGCAAATATCAAAAACCCAACCAGGCCGGTCATAATCAGCGGCTTGTAAATAGAACCGGCAGTTCTTTTCTTAGAAGACTTCTCGATCTGTTTTGTCGTAACTATCTACTCCATGTAATTCTACTTAAAACACACAACTTTAAGCTTTTATCTTTAAAATTGATCCGGGTAAAAAAGCTTTGCTGCTTCTTCAATATTATCGACCATGCGGGTGCTCGGATTGGCAAAAGAATCATCAGAAACAACATAAACCCGGTTTTCTTTAATAGCCGGAATACTTTCCCAGCCCGGCCGGTCTAAAACCATGTCCGTAACTGAAGCTGAAGTGCCGTGCACGGCAGGGAACAAGATAACTTCAGGCTGCATTTCCACTACAGCTTCAGGACTGATCATAGGATAACTTTCATCAACATCGCCGAAAATGTTTATTCCACCGGCCAGGGTTATTATATCGTTGACAAAAACACCCGGTCCGGCACTCATCAATGGATCCGAATAAACCTCGTAATATACTTTCACTCTATCCTCAGGATCAATAGTCCCCACTACATCCTGGACTGCCTCTATTCTTTCCTGCATTGAAGCAATCAAGTCTTCACCGGCAGTTACCGTCCCGGTCATTTCCGCTACCAGGGATATACTGTCATAAAGCTCTTCCACTGACCATGGTTCAACAACCAAAACTGCTATTTCCAGCTCCTCCAAGCGATAAACCTGTTCTTGATGCATGGTTGAAGCTAACACCAGGTCAGGTTCAAGCTCGATTACCTTTTCAATGCTGGGAGAAGCAAAATCACCAACGATCTCTTTCTCCTGTGCTTCAGGCGGATATTCACAGTATTCGGTTACACCAAAAAGATTATCCGCCAGCCCCAGGGCAAAAACTATCTCGGTATTGGCCGGAGTAAGTGAAATAATCCGTTCCGGGACTCCTTTAATTACTACCTCCCGGCCCATCTGGTCGGTAACAACCGTCTCCCCGGCTGCTTCGGCTGTCTCCTGCTCTTCTTCAGGTTCAACTGCTTCTTCCACTTCAGCACAGCCGGCTGCAACAAACAGGCTGACCAGGACAAAAACTAGAGCGAACAACTTCAAACTTCTTTTCATCATCTATCTCTCCTTTGTTTTTTTCTTAACCCCTGTTTTGAGCAGGCAAAGCTGAAGTATGATATCAAAACAAAAAACCACGGCAACACGTGGTTTTTACCCCGCCTTACCCTTTCACCCGAAGGGGTTAAGCGTGCTTTCAGGCAGGTCTCCTGGCTCGTGTTCACTGCACCCCCTGCCTTCCCGGTTTTTTAAAACCAGTGGCCAGAAGGGGGCACTTCCCACTTACAGTGGCGGGACCGCGCCGGACTTTCACCGGCTTCCCTTTTCAGTCAATCGACACCTGATAAGCGTTAATTATATTGTCGAAGCTAATTATAGCATTCAATCAGTCACTTGTAAATGCAGAAAAATATTTAAGTTTACCGGGTTATTATATGAAAATCGCCAATAAATAAGCTGAGCCGGGTTAATGATCAATTTTAGCTTAAAAAAGCATAACCTTTTCAAGTACACTTATTCAGACTTCTTGAGAGTGAACCAGGGCTTCAGAATTAGCAGGTTGTTTCGGTTTTAATACCCCCACGTTAGCCAAAGTGAAAATGATCAAGGCAATCCAAATAAGACAGAAACTGACCAGGTGTGAAAGTGAAAAGTGTTCCCTGAAGATAAAAATACCCAGGAACAGGGTTAGAGTGGGGGCAATATACTGTAAAAAACCGATCATCGAAAAAGTGGTTCTTTCAATACCTTGGGCAAATAAAAACAAAGGTGCGGCAGTAATTAGTCCCGCCCCGGCTAAAACAAATTTAGTTGCAACCGGCACGGTACCAAAAGCGCCAAACCCGGTGTTTTCCAGGTTAATGATATAAAGCAGGGCAAAGGGCATAACAATAAATGTTTCTAAAGCCAGTCCGGACACAGGATTAATGCGGATTATTTTTTTGATTAAGCCGTAAGTTGCAAATGTGCCGGCCAGCAAAAGAGCTATCCAGGGAATTCTGCCGTACTGCACGGTAATAATCAAAACTCCCAGGGTGGCAAGAATCAAAGCTGTCAGCTGCCAGCGGCCCAGTTTCTCCCTGAACACGGTAACCCCCAGCAAAACAACAACCAGGGGATTGATATAGTAACCCATACTGGCTTCAATAACAAAACCGCTGTTTACAGCATAAATATAAGTGAACCAGTTCAGGCTGACAATAAAACCGCAGAGAAATATTAAGATGAGTTTCTTTTTATCAAGCAAAACAGGGGTTAGGGTTTTCCATCCTCCGGTTAGAAAAACAACCAGGCTCATTAGGATAAAAGACCATAAGATCCGGTGAGCCAGTACTTCTACAGCCGGAACCTCTTCTAATAATTTCCAGTAAAGAGGCAGCAATCCCCATAAAATATAAGCAGAAAGGGCATAGAAGATACCGGCTAAATTCTGATCTGTATTTCTTATAGCTATTTTCATCTGAACTCCTCATAAAAACATTAAACAGTGCCTATAGCTTATTACTTCGCGGTTAAACTGGCAAGAGCAAAATCAACCAGACCTGTCCGGGTTATAAAATATTGCCCACCTCAACAGCAGGGAAAACAGCTGCGGCTGTCTAAATAAATTGGGCAGGGAGAATCGAAGCTATGAACATACATGCATTTATCGATAGCTTTTCTGTCAAATTTGGGGCTGCGGTATTTAGTAGAAGTAAACTGTTTCGAAAAAGCATCGAAAGCCCTGCATACGAGGAACTACTTAATTCTATTGACCTTAAATGGCCCATAATAAAGGGCGAAGGTTATTACGAAGTACCCGCCAAAACGGCAGCCGGCAACCTGGACCCCGGGTTTTATATTGCCAGGTGGCTGGGCGGTCATTACCCAACCCTTATTTATCACCACGGCAACAACGAAAGGCCTTTCAGTAAATGGCCCTTTGGTAAAAGTTCTTTTCGAGATATCTTCCTGGCTAATAAAAATGATCTTCCGGCCAACCTGATCGCTGTTCGCGCACCCTTCCACCGCTCTTATAAATTGTACATTAAAAAAATAGCCGAGCTGGCTAACTTTAAAACACTTTTAACCGTCTCGGTGCAGCTGGTAGAAATACTTGCCAATTTCGCGGCAGGCAAAGGGAGCCGGGTAGTTGTTTCCGGGATCAGCCTGGGAGGCTGGATCACCAATTTACACCGGGCTTATTACAACAGCGCCGCCGCTTACATCCCCATGCTGGCCGGCACTGCCCCGGATGATGTTTTCATCAACTCCGTATACCGACAATTAGCCGGCAAAACGGTCCGCGCCAACCCGGCCGCAGTTACAAAAGCGCTCAACTTCGACAGCTCATTTTTGAAGATAAAAGATCATAACCTGTTTCCCCTGCTGGCCCGCTATGATCAGGTTATTCGCTTTGAAAGGCAAATGGAAACATACAATAATTATCCCGTCGCAGTAATTGATAAGGGACATATTACCGGAACCA
>SKXC01000058.1 GCA_007128625.1 Syntrophomonadaceae bacterium
CATGACACTGTCTACTGTTTATTCAATAACTTTTACACGCTCATCGGTTTGTTTCAACTGCTTAACAATTTAAACATAATGCTTCGATCCACAATATTAAAAAACAACCACGGGAAAAATTAAACCCGCGGCTAAATTAGTGGTGCGCCCGGCAGGATTCGAACCTGCGACCTGCTGATTCGAAGTCAGTTACTCTATCCGGGCTGAGCTACGGGCGCATATGTCAAATGCCGGATAGCTTCATTTAAGCATATACAGCAAGCATGGTCAAGAGCGAGGACATAAAGAAAAATCAATGATCTTCGACCATATTAACTGTATTCCTTAAACAGCTTCTGGAATTCTTCCATGCTGTCCTTTCGCGGGTAGACATGATCGTCGGTCGGAAACTCTTCGTTTTTAACTTCAGATATGTACTGTTTAAAGGCATTGACAATTGTTTCGGCAATATTGGCGTAAACCTTGACAAATTTCGGAGTGAAAGCCTGGAATTGTCCGAGCATATCCCCGCAAATCAAAACCTGTCCGTCGCATTTAACACCGGCCCCGATCGAGTAAACAGGGATGTCAAGCTTTTGGGCCAGGAATTCAGTTAACTCGGGAGCAACGGCCTCAACAAGAATCGAATAAGCTCCTGCTTCCTGAACAGCCAGGGCATCTTCAATCAACCCGCGGGCAGTTTTTACATCCCGACCGGTAGCTCTGAAACCACCGAGCTGTCCGGCACTTTGAGGAGTCAGCCCTATATGGCCCATAACCAGTATACCGGCCGCGTTGATAGCCTTGATCCGGCTGGCAACCCGTACTCCTCCCTCCAGCTTGATGCAATCCATATCGGCTTCTTTTAAAAAGCGAACCGCATTTTTTACCGCTTCTTCATCGCTGATCTGGTAAGAACCAAATGGCATATCACCAACAACCCATGTCTTTGGAGCGCCGCGGCGAACCGCCCGGCAATGGGCCAGGCAATCTTCCATGGTAACAGGAATGGTATCCTTGTAGCCGAGAAGAACCATCCCCAGAGAGTCTCCTACCAGGATCATATCCATACCGGCTTGCTCGGCAAACATCGCCGTGGGAAAATCATATGCAGTAACCCAGGCAACTTTGTCATATTCTTTTTTCATCCTGATAAAATCTAAAACATTTTTTTTAGACAAAGCTCATTCTCCTTTCAGTAAATATTAAATTCAGTAAAAACCCGAACCGGTCACAACCAAACTTTATTTATCATGTAATCCCTACTCTTTAATTTTTTAGTTTATAGTTCTAGTTATAGTTCAAGAAAAGCCCCGAAAGGTAAAAAGTTAAGCATGTCAAACCAGTTTCTCTAGATCCAGCTGCCCGGGATCAATACTTTGTATATACTGATCAGCAAAATATGAAACCCTGAAACAATTATCCACCTTCTTTTCCACGGCCTTAACAAAGGTTAGCTTTAATTCCTTTTCCTGCCTGGTCATAACCGGAAAACCAAAATAGCTGTTGGTATACTTTAAAACACCTTTTTCACTGCTGTAATTACGGACAAAATCAAGATGACTATTGATTCTTTCCAAATTATAATTGTTTAAAAGATGCTGGTTTTCAAAAATTCTTTTTTTGGTTGGCTCAGAAAACCCGGAATCTATCTCATAGCCAATGCTGTTTCTTCCGGATGCCATGGCTGCCATGGCTGACGTTCCGGTTCCCAAAAAAGGATCAAGAATAGTATCTCCAAAAACTGAATACATATTAATCAGGCGAAAGGGCAGAATAAAGGGAAATGCTGCGCTTCTACCCCGCAACTGCCGGTTATTCATTTCCTGCCTGGTTCCCTTGAAATCCCATAAATCTGAAAACCAACAATTTCTTTCTTCCCAGAAGAAACTGCTCAGCATTCGATTATGTTTCTCTTCAACTGTTGAAAACTGCCTCCTGGAACCTTTTCTAAAAATCAGGATATATTCATGTTCAAGAGTTACATAAGCACCGGCCGGCAGCATCCCCGAACCCATAAACTTGTTGGGTGCATTGGTCTGCTTCCGCCATATAATAAGGGGCATAGGATCAAAACCGAGTTCGCATAACCTGGTTTGAATGCGGGAATGATTGGCAAATAATTTAAAGCGATTATTAACAGTGCGCACAGCATCACCAATATTTATACAGGCAAATGCTCCTTCTTTCATTACCCTGTATAATTCGCTCCAGGTTTCATCCAGAATTGCATGCATTGTTGCAAAAGCACCGGTATAATTGCCCTTTTCAAGCTGAACACCTGTCTCGGGATTCAGCTCGGAGAATTGCTCGTCCCACATTTCAATCATCGGGTAAGGTGGTGAGGTTACAACCAGGTCGATGCTTTGATCATCTAAAGCACTGATTTTTCTTGCATCTTCAAAAATAATGCTGTGGGTTGTCTCCAACAAATGTCCCCCTGTATTAATTTCGATCAGTAATTTCTACTTTACTGATCTCAGCATCCTCCTCATTTACCTCTCCCCTGAATCCACCGGCAGAATCCTGGTATTTCAACTTAGTGCCTCCGACCCTGACCTCGTAATCATCTGGTTCAGATACATTAAGAATTACAACCACAATCTTTTTACCGGGTGTCAGCCCCTCTGCAACGATGAAATCTTCAATTAAGGCTGAAATAATATCCGGCAGGGCAGGAAATTCATCTATTAGCCCCAGTGCCTTTTGCATAATCAAAGCTGCATCCTGAACATTGATAGCATCATCGCCGTTAACATCTGCCAGAATTTTTTCTTTTTCACTTAAATCTTTTAGGCCCAATACATGCTGCATGATCATGGTAACATCCTGAACATTGATTTTACCGTCTCTATTTATATCGCCGTACTGCGCGGCGTTAACAGGAACTGCAAGGAAAAACAGTACAAGCAAGCTGGAAATCAAGATCAGGGTAGTTATTTTCAGTATTTTCCCCCCAAAGACATCAGTCATTAAGATATAAGCCATCCTGGCAACCACCACCTTTTACGGGTTCATTTCATAGGCTCCCACTAAAGCTAAAACATGATTTTTCCAGACGTAATTGTAGCTATGATTATCAGAAACCGGTTTTTTGAGCATCTTGTTAAAATACCCCATTTGCCCCGGTGTGGCGCTTGCTTTGCTGAAAAGCTTAATGGCAAAGCCGGTGAAATCCCTGACCATAAAGTCAAAAACCTGGTCGACTAATTCATTTTCAAGCTTATATATCTCCGCGTTTTCCAGGATGAGCTGGCCGTAAACAACCAGGGTAAAAAGCTCTCCCAGCTGCATCAAAAAATCTGTATCCTTCTGCTGTTCCTCATCCGGGGGAGCATTGATCAAAAATTCTTTGAAAAGTGCTACTTGTTCTTTGAAAACTTCTAAATTTTTCAGATCCCATTTTTCATATACTTTATTATAATCGTGAAATGTTACCTGGCCCAATCCTTTAGCCGGTCCCTGGTTAAACAAAAAGCGATCGTGCTCAGGTTGTCTTTGTTGAGGTACATCCGGAAACATTTGCGGATTAAAAAAATAGTTGAAAATAAATTTGCTAATCAGGGCCAGGTTAACGTGAACGGTGCCTTCCAGCTTGGGCAGGGCCCGGATATCCCTGGTGGCCATTTCAAAGTAAGTGTCTTTTTCAAAACCTTTGGCAGCAATAACATCCCATAAAAGGTCGATTACCTGCTCGCCCTGGGTCGTTACCTTCATTTTTACGGTGGGGTTATATAGCAGGTAACGCCGATCTTCAGGTGAGGCTACCCGCTGATAATCGGAAGCCCTTAAGGCGAATAGCTTCATGGCCACCAGGCGGCAGTAAGCATCGGTGATCATCTGATTAACATGGGGAAAATCTACTACTTTGATACCGTAAAGCACCCGGTTTGCAGCATGATTAAGGGCTTCATAGAAGGCATGCGTGCAAATACCTATTGAAGCCCAGCCCAGGTTGTATTTACCTACATTAACCGTGTTCAGAGCAGTGTCCCAGGCTTCCTGTCCTTTAACCAGAATATCCTCTTCGTTCACCGGGTAATCACTCAGGGCAAAGTCAGCCACGTACGACTGCGAATTAATGATATTGTCTTTTAGCTCATATTTATGGTTTTGATAGTTGGCCACAAAAAAAACATATTCTTTAGTATCGGCCATTTTCCCAAAAGTTGAAACCATTTCAGCTACATTTCCATTGCCGATATAATATTTTTCCCCGTTAGCCAGGTAAGTTCCGTCCTCCCGGGGGGTAAGAGTCATTTCTGTAGAATAAATGTCTGCTCCATGTTCCCTTTCAGAAAGACCGAATGCAAAAACGTGGCCATCTTTAAGAAGCCTGGCTGCCTTCTGCCTGGCCTGCTGGTTTGGGCTCATCCAGATCGGACCCAATCCCAGGATGCTAACCTGCCATGTATACCAGTAATGAAGACCGTAGAAAGCAAGAACTTCATTAAAAGCACAGTTTCTCCAGGTATCCCAGCGGCAGCTTTCTTCACCTTCCTCTGTCGGGGTCAGCAGTTGATAAAATATCCGGTTCTCTTTGATAAATTCCAACAGGTCAGAGTACCACACCCGGTTTCGGTCATCTTCTTTGAGTTTACCCTTCCCTTTTGCTTCAAAAAAATTAATGGTTTTTTCAACTATTGCTTTTGAAGGCTGATCCAGGTGCTCTCCCTGGAACTGCTTCGGATTAAATAAAAGCAAACTAATCCCTCCTTGAATCCTCATTTATTTTTGCCTGCAGTTTACTGTGCGGTAAATCATAACTGTATGCTCCATTCGTTTGATTGTTAACAGAAAACCGGGCCAACCCGGGAATAATATCATTCGGCAATAAGCCTAAAAAAACCTTTTTATTAACAAAACACAAACTGCACTTATATCAAGCTCATAGCCATATCTTACCATATTCTGCTTTGATATAAACTGCCACTGCCGGATGGCTGAAATATTCCCGGAGTTGTGTTACTCTTAGTAATGGTTTAACAACTACAGGAAGCAGGAAAGTGAAATGTCTGATAAAACCTGGAAACGGTGTACTTTATGAAAATCAATTCTAAAATTAATAACAAACAAAAAAACTGGATCCAATTATTAATAATCTCTACGGCATATATTGCTGTATTTGCCAACATACAGGGTTTTAAAGCCATGCTGCCCCTGGTCCAGGAAGAATTTTTAATTAGCAGAACCCAGGTCGGTTTTTATACCAGTTTTTATTTCATAAGCACTGTTTTTATTGCTATTTTCAGTGGGCGAATTGCTGATTATTTGGGAACAAAAAGGGGACTGCTCCTTGGTGTGGGTTTAGTGGCATTTATGATCATGCTTCACTCTTTCTCTCCTTTTTTCGGGCTCATCCTTTTCCTTGCTTTCTTAACCGGCACTGCATTCAGTTTAATTACTCCGTCGGTAAACAAGGGAGTAATAGATCTATCTGAACCGTCGAAAAGAAGTTCTTCCATGGGTATCGTGCACGGTGGTGGAGGGCTGGGGGGCGTTTTAGGTGCTGTTATGCTTCCCTTTTTAGGAGAAATTTATGGTTGGCGTACTGCCCTGTTTTTAGGCAGCATTTTTGCTATTCTAGTCACTTTTTTTATATTTAAATTTTATCAACCCCCTGTTAGCCGGGAAGAAAAAATAACTGATCATACTGAAGCAAAAGCTACTTCTTTGAAAGAAGATATTTTCCTGCTAATGAAAAACCGTTATCTTTTAAGTGTTTTTGCCATGGGCATGGTATTTGGCATGAGTATCTCTTCTGTTACCGGGCATTTTCCCCTCTACCTGACCAGGGATCTGGGCACAACTGCCACATTTGCCGGCCTGGGCCTTGGAACTTTTCATATCGGAGGAGTAATCGGCCAGCCTGTTTGGGGTTTGATCAACGAGAAAGTATTTCACGGTGACAGGCGCAAGGGCCTTTTTCTGCTTGGCATGCTCATTTCCGGTCTGGCCTTATTTTTCGGTCTTGTTGTGAGTAGAATTTATTTTCCACCTTACGCCATCCTCGTCTTTTCCTTCCTGCTGGGTTTTTGTACTATGGGGGTAATCAGCATTTATTTCACGGCGGTTAGCGAACTGGTTTCAAAAGAATATATTGGCGTGGTAACCGGCCTGGCCCTTATCTTCCCCCGCACCAGCACAGTTTTTACGCCGCCCCTATTCGGCCTGGTTGCCGACCTTGGTGATGCTTATGCCAACAGCTGGATCATCCTGGGCATAATAGTATTAATCTTTTCTGTCAGCTTCTTATATTTTAGTGGAAAATATTCAACCA
>SKXC01000065.1 GCA_007128625.1 Syntrophomonadaceae bacterium
CACTTCGGTTTTCCCCCACGAACCGGATCCGGTTCGCTGTCCAGTCTCTCGGGACCTGGTAAAATTATTATTGATCAGTGATGTTATTTTGTCAACACCTATTTAAAATTATTTTTATATTTTATATTAAAGTATTTATTTGGAATTGCTCTTTAATTGCATCTTAAGCGAATGCTTTTTTTATCGCTTCCAAGGCCCAGTCCAGTTCTTCCCTGCTAATAATCAAAGGTGGTGTGAATCTAATGACATTCTCATGCGTTTCTTTAGAAAGAATTCCCAACTTCATAAGCTTCTCACAGTAATGGCGTGCCTTAACCCTAAGTTCAATCCCAACAAAAAGGCCCCTGCCCCTGACTTCAATTATTTGAGAATTATCGATTGTTTTTAGTCCTTCAATAAAATACTTGCCACTTTCCTCTGATTTGCGTGTTACTTGTTCTTCATCAATAACATCAAGCACAGACAGGGCTACGGCACAGGCCAGTGGATTGCCGCCAAAGGTTGAGCCATGAGAACCGGGCTCAAACTGCCCTAATATATTACTATCGGCAGCAACTGCTGATATTGGCAGTACTCCACCACCTAAAGCTTTGCCTAAAATATAAACATCAGGTTTAACTCCTTCCCAGTCACAGGAAAATAATTTTCCTGTACGGCCAAAACCGGTTTGAATTTCATCTGCCATGAAAATGATATTGTTATCCCGGCAAACCCGGTAAGCTTCTTGAAGGTACCCATCAGGAGGAATAATAATACCGCCTTCCCCCTGCATCGGTTCAATTAAAAAACCGGCTGTATTCGGATTTATAGCTTTCTTCAAAGCTTCAATACTACCATAATCGATTATTTTAAATCCGGGGGTAAAGGGTCCGTAATCATTCCGGTAGGTATCATCAGAACTAAAAGAAACTACGGTTATTGTTCGCCCGTGAAAGTTGCCATTACAAACTATTATTTCTGCTTTGTCAGCTGGAATTTTTTTAACACGATAAGCCCACCTGCGAACAGCCTTTAGTGCTGTTTCAACTGCTTCAGTTCCTGTATTCATTGGTAAAACCATTTCTTTGCCGGTAATTTGGGCCAGTTTTTGACAAAGCGGGCCAAGCTTATCGCTATGAAATGCCCTGGATGTAACGGTAATCTGATCAGCCTGATCTTTTAGAGCCTCAATTATTTTAGGATGACGATGACCAAAATTCATAGCAGAATAGGCACTCAGCATATCCATATAACGGTTTCCTTCAGGATCTTTTACCCAGACACCCTCTGCCCAGGAGAGAACAACCGGTAATGGAAGATAATTAGGGGCGCTGTACTGTTCAGTTAGATTTAAGATTTCTTCAGTTGTAGGTATTTTTTTCACATCCTTAGCTTTAGTTTATAATATTTCCGCAAAAACTCCTTTACCGTAAATGAGATGCCGCATCCGATTGCGACATCTCATTTTATGAATTGGCAGGGGAGACAGGACTTGAACCCGCAGCCTGCGGTTTTGGAGACCGCTGCTCTGCCAGTTGAGCTACTCCCCTTCACAGCTCATATTTTAGCCTATTTATATTTCGATGTCAATGTTAGCAGGGTCAGATTACAGCCCATTATGATCCTTATAAAATATCTGTATTACTGCTGATTAATCACTGCCCTCGCCTTTGATAACAGCCAGGGGCAGTAATTTTGCCACCTTACGGCTGATCTTAATTTCAACAAAAGTATCGACAACCAGCTCTATATCCTTGTATGCCTGGGGAGCTTCATCCAGGTAAGCGTTGTAATTCCGGCCCGAAACCATAACTTCAGCCAGCCTTCCTTTCAAATCTTCCACGGTTATTTCACGTTTTGCGGCCCGGCGTGAAAGCACCCGGCCTGCGCCGTGATTTACCGAATTAAATATCTCTTTCACTTTCGGTTCAGCCCTGACCACGTAAGAAGCACTACCCATACTACCGGGAATCAAAACCGGATGTCCGGTTGATTTGTACTGCTCTGGATTATCGTTGTGATCCGGCGGCAGCGCCCTGGTTGCCCCTTTACGGTGAATAAGCATTTTTTTGCCGTCAATTTCTTCAAAACGGGCAGTATTATGGGCAATATCGTAAACCAAACCCAGGTCATAGTTGTGATCATCCGCCCCGAAAACACTGCTAAAGGCTTTACGAACATCATCTGTAATCCACTGCCTGTTACAAAAAGCAAAATTAATGGCACAGGCCATAGCCGCCAGGTATTTTTCACCGGTTGGTGAGCTAATCGGGACCGAGGCCAGCCCGGAAGAAGGAATTTCAAGATTATAAGCGGAGGCCTTCTTCTTCATCAATGCGCTGTAATCAACACAGATCTGGTGTCCAAATCCCCTGCTTCCAGTATGAATCATAACGGTGAGAGTCCCTTCTCGAAGACCATATACTTCAGCTGCCTGCCGATCAAAAACTTTATCCACATACCCAAGCTCAATAAAGTGATTACCGCCACCAATGGTTGAAAGCTGCAGCCCACGTTCGCGGGCTTTCTTACTAATTGCGCTGAGATCAGTTCCCGGCACTGATCCACCATCTTCGATAACCTTGAGATCATCATTACGGCCAAAACCGTGTTTAACCAGGAAAGGAACTCCTTCATGGATTATAGGTTCAAAATTATGGCTGATAAATGAGTAATGTTTACTTTTTCGACCAATTCCACTGGGAACTCTTTGCTCGATGGCATCGATCAATTTTCGAATAACCTTTTTATCAAGATTCTTTGGGTCAATGTTGGTACGTAACAAGCGAACGCCGCAATTTATATCCATCCCTACTGCTCCGGCTGAAACAAGCCCAGCAGTAGAATCCATAGCCATTACTCCCCCGATAGGCAAACCAAAACCACTATGAATATCCGGCATACCAATTACCGGGGTTATAACCCCTTCAAGAGAAGCGGCATCCATTAATTGCTGTAATGACTGATCCTCGGTAAAGGAGTGGTAAAGGTCTTTATTTAGATAAACAAGGACATCAGCTTTCATTTTACCGCGGCGGGAAATGCGGTAACAATTCTTTCCTGCTTTTTCCATCAAAGACATGATACTCACTCCCTTCTTTTCATAATTCTCTTCCAAGACTTATATTTTAATTGAAATATTTTGTAATATATTATTTAACTCAGGTATTATTTGATCATTGGTAAGCGGAAAATGAATTGGGGTGACAGAAATGTAGCCTTCCCTGATTGCTTTCGTATCACTATCTTCGTCTTCAGGATCATCTTCAACCAGTTCTCCGGCTAACCAGTAGTAGGTTTTTCCTCTTGGATCTAATCTTTTTTCAAAAGCATTACGATAGCGCCTGTTACCCAGACGGGTAACCCGCACCCCTTTTATTATATCCACCTGCGAAGGTATATTAATGTTAATCAGAGTCGTGGCAGGGATTTTTGCTTCTAACAAAAGCGGGATTAAATTACATACGAAACGGGCAGCATAATTAAAGCTGTAACTATCTCCACTGCCGGTCAAAGATACGGCAACCGAGGGGATGCCAAGGATTAAACCTTCCACGGCAGCAGAAACCGTACCGGAGTACAGCACATCAGTACCCAGGTTACTGCCCTGATTTATCCCTGAAACAACCAGGTCGGGTTTGTCCTCGAGAATTGCTTCAACCGCTAACTTAACACTGTCTGATGGCGTTCCATCTACACACCAGCCGGTTAATTCCGGATTATGCAAGTATTTAACCTCATCTACCCGCAGTGGACGGTGCATAGTTATTGCATGGCCGATAGCACTGCGCTCCCGGTCAGGGGCTACTACTGATAATTCGTAATTACTTTCATTATCAAAAAGACATCGGGTAAGACTCTTGATACCTTCAGCATAAATTCCGTCATCATTGGTAATCAAAATATGGATCTGTTTACTATCGTTATTGATAATAATAATCTCCTTTCTAAATTCCGGCAGGCAATATAATCACCATGGCAAATCAATTTTCACCAGTAGATCTAACAACCAGCATCTGTATATTAGACTTTTTGAAAAAGATTGTTCAGCTTTTCTCGATCAGGCTTATAAACCAGGCCCCTTTCGGTTATGATCGCTTTGATCAATCGAGCCGGAGTTACATCAAAAGCCGGGTTGCATACTTCAATTCCCTCAGGAGCAATACATCTTTCATTAAAGTGGGTAACTTCTTTCCGGTGACGTTCTTCCACAATTATCTCATCTCCCGAAGAAATAGACAAATCAATAGTTGAAAGCGGAGCTGCCACATAAAAGGGGATATCGTGATAAGAAGCCAGTACAGCCAGGGAATATGTTCCGATTTTATTAGCGGTGTCTCCGTTTCCGGCAATCCGGTCTGCTCCTACTATAATCAAGTCGATTTTACCCTGGGCCATCAGCGAACCTGCACAATTATCGGTAATCAAGGTTGCCGGAATTTTTTCCTGAACCAATTCAACAGCGGTCAACCTTGCTCCCTGCAGCAGAGGTCTTGTTTCGTCAACAAAAACATGTACTTCGCTGCCGTTTTCGATTGCGGCCCGAATAACGCCCAGGGCAGTGCCATAACCTCCTGTGGCTAAAGCTCCGGCATTGCAATGGGTTAATACTGTTGCCCTGGGTGGAATCAATAAGGCTCCATTTTTGCCTATCTGACGGTTATTTTCAAGATCTTCTTCAAGAATTATTTTAGCCTCCCTGGTTAATCCTTCCGCAATCTGCTTCGGTGATTCCTTCACATGCGTATTAAGCCAATTTTTCATTCTGTCGAGAGCCCAGTACAGGTTCACAGCTGTAGGCCTTGATTGAAAAAGCTTATCAGCTGCTTTATTGAGGTATGTAATCATTTGATCTTTGTTATACCCCTTATCCAGTGCTTCCCTGGCTGCAAGAGCAACTCCGAACCCTGCGCTGATCCCGATTGCCGGAGCACCACGTACGGACATTTCACAAATAGAATCAACTACATCGGAATAACTGAGGCATACTCGATATTCAATTTTTTGCGGGAGATACCTTTGATCCAGGATGTAGAGTTGATTATTTTTCCAGTACAAGGTAAGCAGTTCATTTTCCCTGTTCATCTTTCACTGATTACTCCTTGGTCCAGTATTTACCGGCCTCTTTGCATTTGCAAGTTTGTTCAGGCTTGATTTCTTCAAGACATGCAGCAAGCAACCTGTCCAGGTCAGGTTTGTCATTTTCCATTGCTTCCAAAACTTCTTCATGAGTTAAAGGCTCTGCGGCAACACCGGCAGCATAGTTGGTCGGCAGGGCAATAGTCGCATAACATAAACCGGCTTCTCGAGCCAGAACAACTTCAGGCACATTGGTCATTCCTACCACATCAGCACCCCAATTTTGAAACATCTTGATTTCAGCAGGAGTTTCAAAACGAGGTCCTTCACAGCAGACATAACATCCTCCGTCAATCAAATGTTGTCCAAGCCTTCTCCCTGCTTGGATTATGGAAGATCTGATTTCAGGACAGTATGGTTCTGAATAATCAATGTGAACCACAAAACCTTCCTCGCCTTCAAAAAAAGTCAGGGGGCGCTGTTTAGTAAAATCAATAAACTGGTCAATGATTACCCGACTGCCGGGCGGCATATCCCGATTAATAGTTCCTACAGCAGCTGTGGCTAAAATGGCGTCGACTTCGAGTTTTTTTAAGGCGGCAATGTTAGCCCTGTAATTAATCAGGTGCGGGAGCATTTTGTGTTCTCCGCCATGCCGGGCCATAAAAAATACATTACGTCCTTTGTATATGGCTTGTTTCATTAATACGGAGCCATATTTTGTTTCAACAGTTATTTCTCGTTCGTTTTCCAGATAATCTTGCTTATAAACCCCCGATCCCCCAATTATGGCTACCTTAAAATCGGACATAAGCCCTCCTCCAGTCCTCTCACTGTAGTACCTTTATTATACAAGACCGTAAAACTATATTACCTGGTTTTTCTGCTAAGAATCTTCGAGTGATCTACCTGGAATTCCTGCTCAGATATGTGTGTTTGCTCAGACATGTGTTTGCTCAGATATGTTGACGTGTTTTATTAAATAAGCTATACTATTACATGCTTGTTTGAGTGCAAAATTCGCCGACGTAGCTCAACGGAAGAGCAGCTGATTTGTAATCAGCAGGCTGGGGGTTCGAGTCCCTTCGTCGGCTCCATTTATAGAAACCTTATAAGGGGCTGGACACTTTATCCAGCCCCTTTTCATACGTGGATATTACGCAGATAACCTTTATTGGATTGCAGTGTTTAAATACTTTTGAACATCTTTATGATAACCGTGATTCCTTTTATTGAGTGATTTAATAATGCCGGACAGCCTTTTATGATTTTATCTATAATATTTGGCAGTTCTCCATGACATTTAAGAATAATATATCTACGAACCTGCATACTCGTCATATTCCCAAGTCCCGGTTAATACTGAAGTAATTGTCAATTTATTTTCAAGGCTTACTTAAATTTATTGTGAAATTAACCTTTGACAACTCCCCTATCCTTTGCTACAATACCATAGAGTCGATTAGAGATCAGCAAAAGAGGGTTTCCAGTCGTTTCATTGGGTTCATAAGTAGATATGGAGAGGTACCCAAGTTGGCCAAAGGGGGCAGACTGTAAATCTGCTGGCGTTCGCCTTCACTGGTTCGAATCCAGTCCTCTCCACCATAAAAGGGCCATTAGCTCAGTTGGTAGAGCACCTGACTTTTAATCAGGGTGTCCCAGGTTCGAAACCTGGATGGCTCACCATTTGAAAAGGGGTTTCAGAGTTAGAATTAACTTCAGACCCCTTTTTATTATACCTATATTATGCCATATTATTTGTTTTATGAAGCTTTATCTGCAGGACCATACTACACTAAATTGATCTAATATTTAACCTTACTTGACAAGTCCAATAATCACTGATTAAAATACTTTTAGATTATATGATCATTTTTTAATGCCCACAGCTAAGCCTACCTGTAAGATTTTAATCAGGCCACTGACATGACTGCAGAAATGATTAAAGGAGGATTATTGTGACTTCCAAATTGTTGATTAAAAATGGGACTGTAATTACCATGAATGATGATAATGATATTTTAGATTCAACAGATGTTTTAATTGAAAACGATACAATCAAATCTGTTTCTCCTGCAATAACAGAACCAGGTGATGATCTAAAAATTATTGCCGGTGATGGAAAAGTGGTCATTCCCGGACTAATCAATTTACATAATCACGCGGCGATGAGCCTGTTTCGCAGTTATGCAGATGATTATCCTTTAATGGAATGGTTGGAAAAGAAAATATTTCCCGCTGAAGCAAAGCTTACTGAAGAAGATGTATACTGGGGCACCTCTTTAGCCCTTCTAGAAATGATTCGCGGTGGAACCACTACTTTTGTTGATATGTATTACTATATGGACGAAACAGCCCGGGCCTGTTTAGACGGCGGTATAAGGGCCGTGCTTTCCCAGGTCTTTATTGGGGTAAATAGTTCTGAGGGATATAACAGCTTGCAGGACGCAATTAAGTTTGTTGAAAACTGGCAGGACCAGGCCGGAGGAAGAATCATAACTATCCTGGGTCCTCACGCTCCTTACACCTGTCCACCCGAGTTTTTAAAAAGAGTTTTAAAAGAAACAGAGCATATAAAAACTCCGATTCATATCCACTTATCTGAGTCGAGGCATGAAGTTCATGAATCCATTGAGAAACATGGTAAAACTCCTGTTGCCTTGATGAACGATCTTGGAATGTTTGAAAGGCCGGTTCTGGCAGCACACTGTGTGCATCTTACCGATGAAGACATCGATATACTGGCTTCCAAAGGAGTTGGAATCTCCCATAATCCCGGCAGCAACCTTAAGCTTGGAAACGGAATAGCTCCTCTTAAAAAACTGCTTGATAAAGGAGCTAAAGTAGGCCTGGGCACAGATGGAGCCGCTAGCAACAATAACCTTGATATGTTTGAAGAAATAAGGCTTTCCAGTCTCCTGCAAAAGGGATTGTATGAAAATCCGACCTACATAACCGCCCATGAAGCTTTCTCTTTGGCCACCAGGGGAGGAGCAGAAGCGCTTAAAATGAACAACCTTGGAGTTATAAAAGAAGGCGCAAAGGCCGATATCGCCATACTTGATTTCAATAAACCCCATCTACAACCTCATAATAATCCGGTAGCCAATATAGTTTATTCCGCTTCTGCCAGTGATGTTGAAACAGTTATTGTTGACGGAAAATTGCTCTTTGAAAAAGGAACCTTTTTAACCCTGGATGAGGAAAAAATATATTTTGAAGCAACCCGCTGCGCAAAAAGACTGCGCCAATAATTTATTTGAGTTGTCACAAATAAATAAAAACCAAAAATAAAAGCCGGAATAATTAATATCCGGCTTTTTGATTGTTTAATCAATATTTATCTTTAGTAGCGGTAATGATCAGGTTTAAAAGGCCCATCCACCTGTTTTCCAATATAATCAGCCTGCTCTTTATTCATGGTAGTCAAGCGAACCCCGATTTTTTCAAGGTGTAACCTCGCTACTTCCTCGTCAAGCTCCTTCGGAAGCCTGTATACAGCACACTCACGATCATTTTTAGCAAGATCAATCTGGGCCAGCACCTGGTTGGTAAAACTGTTGGACATAACAAAGCTCGGGTGACCGGTTGCACATCCCAGGTTTACCAGGCGCCCCTCGGCCAGTAAAATAATACTGTGTCCATCCGGGAATATGTATTGATCAACCTGGGGTTTAATGTTAACCTTTTTAATTCCCGGGTAGTTCTCCAACTGATTTACCTGGATCTCGTTATCAAAGTGACCGATATTGCATACAATAGCCTGGTCCTTCATTTTTTCCATATGTTCAATTCTAATTACGTCCCTGTTCCCGGTTGCAGTTACATAAATATCCGCATAGGGAAGTGCGTCTTCAATAGTAACAACAGAATAACCGGCCATGGCTGCCTGTAAAGCGCAAATCGGATCAACCTCTGAAACAAGTACCTTGGCTTTAAAAGCATCCAGGGCTTCTGCAGAGCCTTTGCCTACATCACCAAAACCTGCTACAAAAGCTGTTTTTCCGGCAATCATAACATCTGTTGCCCTTTTAATACCATCAACCAGGCTTTCACGACAGCCGTAAATATTGTCAAACTTTCCTTTGGTTACAGAATCGTTAACATTTATGGCCGGACATAACAGGGTATTATTTTTTTCCATCTGGTATAGGCGGTTTACGCCGGTTGTTGTTTCTTCACTTACGCCTCGCACCTCGGGAACTATTGTGTGCCAGTGTTTGGGATTTTCAGCAAGCTTGGCTTTAAGCAAATTATTGATTACCTGCAGCTCTTGATTAGATGTCGGTTCATCTAGAATAGCCGGATTATTCTCAGCTTCATAGCCCCGGTGAATTAGCAATGTTGCATCACCGCCGTCATCCACTATCTGGTGTGGTCCGGATCCATCAGGCCAAACCTGTGCCTGAAGGTTACACCACCAGTATTCCTCCAGGTTCTCACCCTTCCAGGCAAATACTGGAGACCCCCTGGGATCTTCGATAGTCCCACCTTTTTCAGGTGGTCCGACCACAACTGCAGAAGCAGCATGATCCTGCGTAGAAAAAATATTGCAACTTGCCCAGCGTACATCAGCGCCAAGCTCCACCAGGGTCTCTATTAAAACTGCTGTTTGAATAGTCATATGAAGACTGCCGGTTACCCTGACATTTTTGAGTGGCTTTTCCCGGGCATATTTTTCGCGGGTAGCAATCAAACCCGGCATTTCTTTTTCGGCTATTTCAATTTCTTTTCTTCCCCAGGGAGCCAGATTTAAATCAGCTACCCTGTACTCCATTTTTGTTTTCTTGTTCATTTTTGTTATTTGTCCCTCCTGGTTAAATATAAAACTAACGCCAATTACCTTCAGCAATAGCTTTATTTATTTCCATAATGCTCTGATTGTCAAACTGGGCCCCGGTTTGTCTTACGATTTGGGCAGCAACAAATGATGCCATTTGCCCGGCATCAGAGTATGTATAACCTTTAAGTAAGCCATATAAAAAACCGGCTGCGTAATTATCACCAGCCCCCGTGCTGTCTACTGCATCAACCTTGTATGCATTTACAGAAATACAGTTACAATCGTGGGAAGCGATGCAAGATCCATCAGCACAATTTTTTACTGCAGCTATAACCTGTTTTTTTGCCAGTTCTACAGCAGCTTTTTCAGGATCATCATATCCCAGCAGTAAACGTGCTTCTTCGCGATTGGCCAGCAGTACATCCACGCTGTTTTCTATAAGGTCAATAAAATCACTGTAGTGCCTTTCTACAACAAATGGGTCGGCCAGATCAAATGCTACTTTGGTCCCTGCTTCTCGGGCAGTTTTCATTGCTGCTGTCAGGGCATTTTTCTGATTCTCTGTATCCCACATATAACCGGTAAAGTATAAATATTCTGCCCCGGAAATTTTTTCATGGTTAACATGTTCGGGGCTGAATTCACGGCATACTCCGAGCCGGGTGTTCATTGTTCGCTCGTAATCCGGAGTAACCAGCACTATGCAGCTGCCTGTATCTCCCGGACAAGTTGACAGGTCTGAGATTACATTCTTTTCTTCAAGGCGTTTTCTGTAAATCGTTCCCAACTCGTCATTGCCAACCATTCCGGCCAGTGTAGTCTTAATGCCAAGGGCAGTTAAAGTAATCATTGTATTCGGGGCTGAACCACCACAGGCATAAATCTTTTCATGATCAGCGATGTACTTTAAAATATCATTACCGCGCTCAGAATCGATTAAAATCATTTTTCCTTTATCCAGCTTTAGTTTTTCGATATCGCTTTCATCAACATGGGCAAGCACATCTATTAACGGGTTGCCAATACCGTATACTTCAATTTTATTATTTTTGTTACCGGTCATAAAGAATCTCCTTCAGACAACAGATCTGGCAGTACTATCCTTAAAAATAAGCATTAACTAAAACCTTGAATCCATGAAAACCTTGTGAAAAATTAAGGCTGCATTGTCTCTTGATTGTAGATATTTGATTTATTTTCTCAAAATATTTTTAACAAAAAAAGCTCTATTACCGGAGCCTCATTGTCCTTAAAAACATTATAAATTCGTTTGTTGGTCTATTAATTATATAAACGTGGCTTCTGTTCATCCTTTTTAGTGTCTTCAAAATGGAAAATACTCACTTAAAAAGTATAACATTATCCTAATATATAGTCAAACGACTGAAAGATGCCCTGAGTCAATAGCTGGTTGGTAAATTTTTAAGTTCTCGTTCCAGAAACAAATATTTACTTAACGCTCCGAGTTTGATAAGTAACTCAAATAAAACAAGTAATCATCAGGTCCATCGATATCTAAAAGGATTGACGGTGTATTGGTTCTGATGCTTTCGATTTGATCTTCTTCTAAATGTTTCAGAACTTCTCTTCCTCCCTGTTCTCCCGTTAGGTTCATAAATTCCGGCCATGTTCGTCGATCAAAAAGAGCCGGGTTTCCTCTTTTGCCTTTAAAAACCGGATAAACACATAAGGGTAAACTGGCACTATATTTATTACACAACGAACGATATATGTTTGATGAAACCTGGGGTTGATCTGCCAGGGCAAAGATAACTCCCTGGGCTTTTTCGTCAACAACCCTGAGTCCTGCCTGTAGAGAGCTGGCCATACCGTTTTTATAAAGCGGGTTTTCAATTAATCTGATCTTTTTTCTTTTAAATAATTCATAGTAGACATTTAAAGAACCGGTTACAACAACAATATCTTTTATACCGGACCTGATAACCTGGTTTAAAGTTTCCTCCAGGATTGTTTTGTTTCCAATCTTGAGAGAAAGCTTATCCCGACCCATACGCGTTGATTCTCCTGCAGCCAGTATTACACACGAAACTGAAACGCCGGGTTCTTCTGGCTTTAAATCTAAAGTTATTTTGACAGTATTGGAACTGGTTCCTTCAGTAACTAAAAATCGTTCGGGGCAAATGCTTTCTTCAGATAACAGGCCGGCTAATCCCAGGGCAACCTTTCCCGGTTTATTCAATAAGTCTGCCTTGTTAAGAACAGAAAATGTCCTGGCCTTTGCAGCCTGATTCCGGCCAATCTTCAGCATTTGTTTAAATGAACCGGTGATTATTTTTTCATCAATTAAGCTTCCCTCTTTGGTTCCGGTTGCCTGTAAAAATTCTTTTAACCGGTGAACAGAGAGGGAATTTGCAGCGGCGCCGAGAGCATCGGCCCCAATTATAGAAATGATCATATCTGAAGATGCCGGTAGAACCGGCTCATAATCAGCATATCCTTTTACAGGCATTTTTTTTGCTCCGTCGGCTTCCACAAGAACCGATATCGATAGTTGATCCCGCAGGTACCCTATCCAGTCAGGATCTATGCCCTCAATTTTCCCGTCGGAAAGTACTTGCTTCCCAAGTACAGCAATATCACTGTGCTTAAAATGTTCTTGCAGTGATTGAACAGTTTGATCAATATCACAGCCATGAAACTCAGGTAGGTTCAATGGTCTAAACATTTTAGTTGTAGTGGTCAGAATAACTTTTTGACCCATTAAGGTCATTTCGGCGGCCAGTTTTTGCATTAGCGTGGTTTTCCCACCGGCTCCATAGAAAGAGATAACTGCAGGATTATTTATCCCTAAAGCACTGTAAAGCATTAGCTGTTTCATCCTGGCGGTTCTCCTTTTGCTTTAATTATAATGGATATATTAGCCCTTGTATTGCTATTTATAAAATTAGCGGTGGAAATATTACATGAATATAACGGGTTTAAGCAGCTCTTATGATACCGGAACAATTTTGGCCTTTTCTTTTTCCAGGCAAGAGAGTATAATAAACTATGCAAACACTAGTTCGCATAACAGGTGATCGGTTAATTATGCGCCCAAAAGTTATTTTTCTGGCCGATATGGAATCATTTTACGCCAGCGTGGAAACAAGCTGCAACCCCTCTTTGCGCGGCAAACCTGTCGCCGTTTGCGGTGATCCTGCTTTGCGTCATGGAATAATCCTCGCCGCCAGCCGCGAGGCCAAAGCTTTTGGAATTAAAACCGGCCAGCCGGCCTGGGAAGCCAGGCGCCTGTGTCCCTGGGTAATTTTTGTCCATCCCCGTATGCAAACTTATATCGATTATTCACTGCACCTTACCCGCATATTTGAGCAATTTACCGACCGGGTCCTCCCTTATTCTGTTGATGAACAATTTCTTGATCTTACCGGCCTGGAAAATATTTTAGGCTCTCCGCAAAAACTTGCTGCCGATATAAACAGGCGGGTCTGGAAAGAAACCGGTATACGCTGCCGCATCGGTATGGGCGAAAACCCGCTCCAGGCTAAAATGGCCTGCGACTGCTTTGCCAAAAAATGCCCAAATGCTTTTTTTGAGCTGAACGGCGCCAACTATGCCTGCCGTACCTGGAATCTGCCTGTTAGTTCTCTTTTCGGGGTCGGCCACCGCATGGAAAGTAATTTTCACCGCATCGGTGTGCGCACCATCGGTCACCTGGCCGGTTTGCCACGGGAAATGCTTCGCCGCCGCTGGGGAATCAACGGGGAAGTTTTATGGCTTAACGCTCACGGGATCGATTATTCCACTGTTGAACCGGCATCGATTCACGAACAAAAAGGAGTCGGCCATACAGCGACCCTGCCCAGGGATTATCGCAAACAGGAGGAGATCGAGCTGGTTCTGCTGGAAATGAGTGAGGAAGTGTGCCGCAGAGCCCGCCGGCAGGGAAAAATAGGAACCACTGTTCATCTTTTTTGCAGGGGAGCTGACTTTGATTCTCCGACCGGTTTCTCACGTCAAAAAAAACTGCCGGAAGCGACTGCCCTGGTTATGGATATTTACCCCACAGTGCTCGATCTTTTCCGCAAACACTGGGACAGAAAACCTTTGCGAGCGGTCGGCATAAGCTTGACCGGCTTAACCGCTTACCGCCAGCTTCAGCTCAAGTTCTCCAGGCACTGCGAGCAGGAAGAAAATCTGACCAGGGCAGTTGACCAGGTGCGAAAACGCTTCGGGAAAGCCAGTATCTTCCGGGCCTCCTCCTTAACATCGGGCGCACAATTCTTCCAGCGCGCTAAAATGATCGGGGGACATGATTCATGAGTAAAAAGTTTAGCCAACAATTCAGCTGCAGTAAAATGATGCTGCCCGAACACCGCGGCAGTTTGCAGCAGCATGCCGATCAAAACCGGTGGGAGCAGGAATACCGCCGCCCCATTCTCGACGAACAGGAGCAGGAACAGCTGCAGCAAATTCTTGAGCAGGCTCTCTTAAAAAAACAAAGCATTAAAATTATCGTTTTAAACGAAAGCGGCAGGCAAACAATTTATGGAATACCGCTGCGCATAAACCCGGGCACCGGAACAATACTTCTTTCCACCGGATGCGTCCGGCCGCTGGCAGTCAAAGCCGCCGATGTTATCCACCTTGAGAAGACCGATCCCGGTTAAGTTTCTCACGGGCCTGGAAAACCAGTCCTTCGACCAGTTCATCACGATTGGCATTTTCTTTTCCGTCATAGTAAACTGTTACTATTGGAATGCCCAGTTCTTCCTGCAGGGGTCGCTGCTGAGCTTCGACAACCGAGCTGGGCATGCAGGTAAAAGGGGCGACAAAAATAGCCCCGGCAACCCGGTCTCTTCGGGCAAAAGCAGCAGAACGTCCTATTGTCATCGGCGGTTCACCACCATAATGCCTGGAAACATATTTTACAGCATGCTCCATAATTTCCCAGGGGGCAGGTTCATGTAAATCTGACAACAGCGGCCCTGCTGCGTTTTCCAGGGCTAGTTCATCACGATGGGCTATTTTACCCAAGATAGAATAAAGGGTCTGTCTGAAATAATCAGCAGCCCTGTGGTTCAATTTAAAAGCCTGCCGGGCTTCAAGGTAATCAATATAGATGGTGTAGGTAAATATTTCGGTGGTCGGAGCCAGGCATACTTCGCCCCCGGCCTCTTCTATTTTTTTGATTACCGATTGGTTACAGCGATCGTCGATGCGTACATAAAATTCTCCGCCAAGTAAAATCCTCGGTTTTATAGTATTCTCAATCGGTACATTTCTAAAATCATTAGCCGCCTCCCTGATCAAATTTTCAAGAGGCTTCCTGTAACTTCCACTAACCAGGGTGGTCAAAGGATATTTATGGTTTTCCAGCAAACTGCAAAGTTTATTGCAATAATTATTAAAGATATTTTCGGTAGTTCCCGGTTCCAGTTCATAGGGGCGAACCCTGTACAGCATTTTATAGAGCAGGTCCATGGTCAGAAAAGCGTTATATAAGCCGACTACAAAAGAGTAACCAAAGCGTTTATTTACATCAGCCAGTTTGATGGCGCAAACTTTCCGTTCCCCGAAGCCGGCCTTGTTTACTGCCAGAGCCTGGGCAGGGGCATACAGACCGTAACGGCATGGACCGCAAGCCCAGCCCTGGAAAAATACTTCACCGTTATCACCGCCACCTTTTGTCTGCAGGTAAGTAAAATAGTCCTGCAAATTTTGGATAAAGGGCAGGCACTCCTCCCCGTTAACAAACTGTTGAGCCAGGGCAAGATCTCCGACTTTACCCCGGGGTAAAACCTCGGCTTCGATCCCGCGGCTCTTGAACATGGCAGCGAAAACATCGGAGTGAAGAGTCGGTTCGGGGATCAGTATTTTATTCCAATCATCTTGACTGATCGCCCTGGTCGCCGATGAATGTATGACCGGTTCACGGAACTCTTCCCTGGAAAGACAGGTATTCCTGAATGCTTCCAGCCTGGTAATCAGCCCTGCTGCAGCCGTATGTTCATCAAGGGTCAGTCGCAGGTAACCGGTCATATCACTTAAAAAATGCCTCAGCATGGCATTGGGACCGCATTTAAAAGGATCTAAAAATATCATATTAAACTGCGGAAGGCCGGTTTCATTGGTTTTTTTGTTTAAATAATTAATCAGGATAACTGCAGAAAGAATTTTTTGCAGCTGGGCCGGATAGATGTTTTCCAGCCGTTCAACCTGCTCTTGTAAGTAGGTTTCAAATTCAGATCTGTAAGGATCAAGGTATGGAGAACTGATTTCTCCTTTATACCAGGCCTGCAGATATGTTGTAAAGAATTCATGCGGAACAGCCATTAAATTGCTCTGCCGGGCAAAATGCATCGATTTTTTAGATATAAATTCATCATAAAGGGTATAGCTCCGGCTCAAAAATACTACTACTGCAGAATCAGGAAAACTTTTAAGATCCTCAAACATTTTTTCGGCGGCTTCAACAATACCTTGCCGAAAACTGTCCTGGGCACGGTAAGCTTCGGTTACTGCCTCATCCAGTAAATCTTTGCTGTATTTTGAACCAAGGATTTTTCTTGCCACCGGTTCCAGCTGCTGCCTGATTCCTTCATAACCGTCTTTGTAATTAAGCTGGGCATAAAGAAACTTTTCTTTTTCAAGGTTAATTGAATTCTCCACGGTACCCCTCAATGTTTGAAGCAAAGGACAAACAAAAGAACGGGGCCACCGGGATGCCCAGGGCAGCCCTTCCGTGTTGACTACTTCCGGGAGAAAAATATAATCAGGATCTTGTTCTTTTAACTCCTGGTAATGGCCAATGATCACTTTCATCGGGTAACACATTTCTGAGTCGAGCATAATTTTGCCCTTATGAAGTGTTTCTGCTGATGTTTCTTCCGAAAGCTCTACCGAACAGCCAAGCTTGCTCAAAAAAGCAGCCCAGAAGGGGTAATAATCAAAATAGAGTCCGCAGCGGGCGATCCCGACCCTTGGGCCTTTACTGTTTTTTTCTCCCGCAGCCCGTATTAATACTTCATTTCTCTTTAAAGCATAATCAGGCAGTCCAAACTGTTCTTCCTTCCTTTCAATACTGGAATATCGTCCGCAGCGGTCACCATAGATAAACTTTTTACCATCCTTAAAACTAATCACATTAAGCATACAATTGTGTTCATGTTTACACTCTGCCTTACAGGGTCTTTTACTGTTTTCAAACTGGCTGACAGCAGATAGATTTCGAAATGAATAATTGCTTTCTTGTCCCCTCTGGTGAAACTGCATGGCCATCAGGGCACTGCCAAGGGCACCTGTTAACTCTGGTTCAGGCGGAACATATACCGTCTTTTTACATATGGCAGCAAGTGCAGCAGCTAAAGCATGGTTTTTTGCTGTAGCTCCGGCAAAGACAATTTTGCCGTCTAAAGGCCTTTTATCCACCGTTTTACTGAGATAGTTCTGTGCCGACGAATAGGCCAGGCTGGTTAATTGTTCATTCAGGGGAAGGCCCCTGGCTGAAGCCGAGGCCAGGATGGACTGGGAAATCAGGGTGCAGATATCACCCAGATCAACTCCATAATCAGCAGCAAAAGCTTTTTCAGAAAACTCGTCTTTTATACTAATGCCAAGCAATTCGGCCAGGTTTTCCAAAAAAGTGCCGGTTCCGGCAGCACAGACCGGGTTCATGTTATAGTCAAAAAGAACTCCGTCATGCAGTTGAATAAACTTGGAGTCTTCACCGCCAATTTCAATGATCGAAAGGCTGTTTTCATCTTGAAAAAGGTACTTGATGCCCTCGGCCTGGCAGGTAATTTCGTCAACAGCATACTCAGTATTTAATATTTTTTGCGATAAAAATCGTCCTGACCCGGTTGTGCAGGCCGCTATTGGCGCACTGCCAATTAGCGAACCGTATCGATCTTCTACCTGTTTCATCAGTTCAAGGACCTGCAGGGCCGGACGCCCTGTAGTGGGCAAATACACACCACCAATTTTCAGCCCATTTTTATCAATAAGAATACATTTCGTCGATACAGAACCGCAGTCTACACCAAGGTAAACCTGGGATAAGTCATATTGTTCTGAAAGCGGATCATTTTGCAGGTAACAAACCTGGTCGGGCTTTAATGGAAGCAGGGGATTTTCCGGTTTGTACTGCGGTGTCTTTAGTCCCTTGCTGAATATGGCCGATGTATGCATGGGTGTACCCTTAACAGCTGCACCAATAGCATTAATATATTCGTGATCTTCTGGGACAGACAATTCAATGTTTTCATTGCTGCCATATTCATCTAAGAACTTAATAACTGCCCGGTTGTTAGCTACACCACCGATGGCAAGGAGTACTCCCGGCCCCTGGAAACGATTTTGGGCTACACTGGTAACTACATTTTCAACCAGGGCTCTGGCCATACCGGCTGAAACTGCACTTTGAGTAGCTCCTTCGTTGATAGCATGGGTCATGTCCGATTTGGCAAAAACAGCACAGCGGCCTGATATAGGTACAGCCGATTCAGCTTCTACCGCAATTTCTGCAAGTTCACGGTCGTTATAGCCCATCCTGGTAGCCTGCTGGTACCAAAAAGAACCGCTGCCGGCCGCACATTGCCCATTTCGGCTAAAATATTTTATTTTACCTTCTTCGTCCAATTCAAGGTAATGCATGTTTTCATGGCCAAGGGACAGCACAAAATCAGCTTTAATATTTTGATGATCAAGACCGGCCTGCAAAGCTTCGATTTCCAGTAAGGGCTTTAGTCCAAGGCTTTCAGCAACCAGCTTAGCGTTTTGACCCATTACACCGACTTTTACCCTGTAAACTTTCTTATCTTTAATCAGTTCATCAATACATTTCTGGGCTGCATCGACCGCCCGCCCTGCAGTGGCAAACTTTATTTTTTCAACCTTATCGTTTTCTATTAGCACCCCCTTGGCCGAAAAAACACCGATATCAAGGCCAAGGCAAAAAATGGGTGAAACATTTTGATCTTTTTTCATTTTAAATACCTCTCAGCATTCAAATCTGTAAAATATCTATATAATTAAGGCCATAATCGCCTTTTGAAGGTGCAAACGGTTTTCCGCCTGATCAAAAACGATGGAGTGCGGTCCGTCAATTACATCATCTGTGATTTCTTCACCCCGGTGTGCAGGCAGGCAATGCATGACTAATACATCTTCTTTTGCTTTTTCGACCAGGCTGCCATCCACCTGGTAGCGGGAAAAACTCTTTAGCCTCTCTTCCTGCTCCTCTTCCATACCCATACTGGTCCAAACATCAGTATATATTATATCGGCATTCTCGACGGCCTGAACAGGATCACTCTCAATATTAATGCTTGCCCCGGTTTTCGCAGCATCCAACCTGGAAAGACGGGTTATCTCTGAATCCGGCTCATAACCGGAAGGAGAGCAGATATATATATGCATACCTGTTTTTGCCGCACCAAACATCAAAGAATGGGCCATGTTGTTTCCATCACCGATATATGCAAGCTTAAGATCCTCAAGAGTATTCTTTTTTTCTTTTATCGTAAAAATATCTGAGAGAACCTGGCAGGGATGGAGCAAATCTGTCAAGCCGTTTATAACTGGGATGGAACTGTACCTGGCATATTCAACTATATCCTGGTGGTCATAAGTACGGATCATAACTCCATCGAGATAACGGCTTAGATTTCTCGCTGTATCGGCAATAGTTTCACCACGTTTAAGCTGTAGGTCATTGGCACTTAAAAACAGAGCATACCCCCCCAGCTGCCACATTCCCACTTCAAAAGAAACCCTGGTCCTGGTTGAGGATTTTTGAAAAATCATACCCATGGTTTTACCTTTTAAAGGTTGGTATGATTCACCAAGTTTTTGTTTCATTTTTAAAATTTGAGTCGTGTCGAGGATCTGGTCCACTTCTTCACTGCTAAGATCATGAATTGAAATAATATCTTTGCCTTTCATGTCCAATGCCATTAACATGAATCCTCCTTTCCTAATTTCTTTCAACTGTACAGGCGATGCCCTGACCACCACCGATACAGAGGGTAGCTAAACCACGCTTTAAGTCCTGTTTTATCATTTCGTGAATTAAGGTTACAAATATCCTGGCCCCACTGGCGCCAATGGGGTGTCCAAGGGCAATCGCACCACCGTTAACATTAACCCTTGCTGGATTGAA
>SKXC01000039.1 GCA_007128625.1 Syntrophomonadaceae bacterium
AAATGGAGCGGAAGACGAGATTCGAACTCGCGACCCTCGCCTTGGCAAGGCGATGCTCTACCACTGAGCTACTCCCGCATACCTGGTGCCGAGAGGCAGAATTGAACTGCCGACACGCGGATTTTCAGTCCGCTGCTCTACCGACTGAGCTATCTCGGCGATTTGGCGGAGCTGACGGGACTCGAACCCGCGGTCTTCGGCTTGACAGGCCGATATGTTAACCAACTACACCACAGCTCCATGTGCATACACAAGTATACAAAAGGTGTCAACAAAAGTCAACACGGATCACTTAAGGTAAGCTAAAAATTCTCTAATATTTTCTAAAGATAGTTCATATTCAAATCCTGGTTACTATTTTTCATTGTAAGTAAAGGTTTTTGATGATTTGTTTTTTTTCATTTCATCCTTTAAGCTTGATAAACGCTCTTCTTCAGCCGAACTATAGTAGATCAGGCTCTGGAGCTCTATCGTTAAATCAGCATTATGAACATGCACCTCTTCAGGCACTCTAAGTTTAACAGGGGCAAAATTCAGGATCGCTTTAACTCCATGCTTAACAACCAGATCAGCTACCTCCTGAGCTGCGTCAGCAGGAACAGCAATTAAACATACCTTAATATTGTATTTCTCAATAATCTTTGAAGCTTTTTCTAAAGGAAGCACTTCAATGTTGTGGATTTTTTTACCAATTAAAGCAGGGTTTTTATCAAATGCCCCCACAACATTAACATAAGGATTTTTTGTCAGGTTATAACGGGTAAGGGCAGTGCCCAGGTTTCCGGCACCAACGACAATGGTGTCGGTTACACTCTCCAATCCAATAATTTTAACTATTTTTTCTCGTAAAAAAACAGTGTTATAGCCCGATCCACGGGTTCCGAATGCTCCAAAATAAGCCAGATCCTTACGAATCTGTTCCGCGGTAAAACCAGACTCACTACTTAAATCCTTGGAAGAAATGATCTCTACTCCCCGTCGAATCAATTGATCTAATATTCGAAGATATACAGGAAGCCTTTTTATTACCGACTTAGAAATGCTGTGGTTGCGCATATCTTAGTCCTCCATGTTTTTGATAAATACCTGTTAATCAGATCATGCTGACTTCAATCATTCCAGACAATGTAAAAATGTAACTTATAACATGCTAATTTTTTCTATTGAGCACAACCCGGGTTAATTCTTTAAGCGCTTCTTTTAAATCATCATTCATCCCCCGGAAATTTTTAATTACATCATCAGCCCGTAGTGCATATTCTGACGCTTTCCGGTAAGTATATTCGGGACCATCGCTTTCCAGTACAGCCTGGACAACCATAGACAGCTGATTATCCGATACTTTTTTATGATCCAGCAGACGATAAATCGAACTATCCTGGTGGTTTGAGTTAATACCCCTAATCAGGGGAAGAGTAATGATCCGGTTATTTAAATCTCCGTAAACCGGTTTTCCGGTTAATTTTACCTTACCGGTATAATCCAGCAGATCATCAATCAACTGAAAGGCCATACCCAGGTTGTAACCATACTTAATCCAGTTATCCTGCTCATCTGAGTCTCCTCCGCTGAGCAGACTACCGGCCTGGCAGCATCCGGCAAAAAAAGAAGCGCTTTTTTTGCCGATCCATTCAAAATATCGTTCTTCCAGATCCGTTAAACTTGTATCTGCAAATGCCTGCTCAATTTCACCTTCAGCCATATTCCGGACAATCTCAACAAATATCTCCATTAAACGCCAGTCCTGGTAACTAACCAATAATCTTAAAGCCTGACTCAATAAATAGTCACCGTATAACACCGATATCTTGTTGTCCCATTTTATATTCACGGTCTCTTTACCCCTGCGCATGGAAGCCTGATCAATAACATCATCATGCAGTAAAGAAGCTGTATGTATTATCTCCATGGCGGCAGCAGCGTCAATATATGGGAAAAGACTGCTTTGAGAATGATATGAAGCGAGAAGAAATAAAGTGGGGCGCATCCTTTTCCCCGCCCCGTTAAAAACATAGGTTCCCACTCCTTTTATTTCAGGGCCGGCTGACTCAATGATCTGCTGTATACGCTGTTCAACTTCAGTTAATTCGTCTTCAATGAAATGCCATTTTTGCAACAGTTTATTCGAGCTCCTGTTCATTATTATTTTTCATATTTATTTAATCAACCGCTTCTGTTTGTTTTTTAAATAATACCATAATTAGCTTCTTAAGAGCTTAATTCGGTATAAAAAAGTTTTTTTTGAACTACCAACAATTCCGGCGGATCGTTGTCCTGGTTAAGCAGCCGGTTATAGAGTACAACATACTTTGACGAATCTAATTGCCGGCAAAGAGGCAGCAGGTTGTTTTTTTCATCAGCTCCAGGCTTATGACCCGGATAAAGAACGATAGTTATGATTCCTCCTGGTTTAAGCAGGGTAAGAGCCTGTTTGAAGCTCTCTATGGTTGTATCATATGTGGTGGTAACCTGGCGATCGCCCCCGGGCAGATAACCTAAATTGTACATCACCACAGAAACCTGCTCTTTTATGTTTTCCAACAAGTATTCATGTCCGCTATGAATCAGGGTTACCCGCTGATCGAGTTTTTGTTGCTTTAAACTCTCAGCAACTTTACACAAAGCTTCTTTTTGGATTTCAAAAGCATACACCCGGCCTTCTGGTCCAACTTCCTCAGCAAGCATGATCGTATCGTAACCGTTCCCGGCAGTTGCATCAACCACCCGATCACCTTTGCAAATTACCAGGCGAACTGTATGATGAGCAAGTGCAGTGATCCTGTCTAGTGATATCAAAACCTGGCTCCTTTACGACCAGTCAATAATTCTCCACCCGGGATGAAATAATGTCAACGTTGTTTTCCAGTTCAACAAAATTATATATTTTCTCCATGATACTGTCAGCACCCGCTCCGTTATGACAGACTACAGCCATACCCAGCTCGACACGCTGCCATAAATCCTGGTTGCCTGTTTCAGTGATAGATACATTAAAGCGGTTACGCAGCCGCTGGGTTAAGCTTCTAACAACCTGGCGCTTAGCCTTCAATGAATTAACCCCGGGTATATAAAGCTCCAGAATACAAATAGCAACACGCATAGGAACCATCACCCCGATAATCATTACAACCCTGCTAAATATTTTACACGAACCTTTGCAGGAGCTGAGTGATATATTGATCGACAGAAAACCCGCTGTTTTTTACCTGCCGGTAAATATCTTCGACTGTAGAAACCAATGCTTCATTTTCCATATCCGTAAGGGTTCTAAAATACCCTGTTCTCCTACCCAGCCTAAAAAGTTCACGGTCTCGTTCGGGCATGTTTAGATAACTGTCAATAATGTTTTTCATCCTGCTTTTTTCTTCAGGCAGTTTGCCGCAAACTTCCTCTAAAAGGTTTAGAATATGGTCACTGTAAATGGTACTCTTAATTCCTTCAAGATTATCGATCAAAAGAGCTTCTTCCCTGACAACCTGATCGTCTGGCAAAATCTTGAAATCACCTTTTTCAACTAGCTCAGCAAGAGGAGAATTGGGACGAACAGCCAGGGTCCTGATGCGAATAAAGTGGGGATCTATTTTGTTCAATACCTCAGCCGTATCCAGGGCATGCTCCCGCCATAATTTTTCTCCACCCAGGCCCAGCAGTACATATTCACTTAAAGAAAGCCCTGCATCTTTTACCCTTAAGCCGGCTTCAATATGCTGGGAAGCGGTTACTCCTTTTTTCATTAAGTCAAGAACGGCATCATTACCACTTTCTAAACCAACATGAATGCGGTTCAAACCGGCCTTTTTCAAAGAGGCCAGCTCTTCCACCGATCGGCGGAGCAGGGTCCGGGAACGGGCATAAGTAGTAATTCTATTTATTTTTGGAAACTTTTCTTTTAAAAGCCCTAAAATCTCGATCAACTGTTCTACCGGTAGCAGTAAGCTGTCCCCATCCTGGAGAAAAACTGTTTCACCACCGTGATACTGCCAGAAAGCAACCGACATAAGTTCCGGGTATTCGGCATGGATCAGGGCAACTGTTTGGCGATCAACCTTGCCACCTGAGCCCCTGGAGTGTGAAATTTCAGTAATTTTTTCTACTGAATCGGCTATTGCATAGATGTCATTTTTGATTTCATCAAGGCTGCGGCGGCTAAATTTTTTTGTTTTATAGACCGGACAGAAAAGACAGCGGTTCCAGGGACAATTACGAGTTAAACGCAGCAGCAAACTATTAGCTTCGTTGGGGGGACGGATTGGACCCTGCTCAAAAGCAGGCTTGCTTATTGCCATTTTATACCTCCTGGTTCAATAAAGGACACAGAGAACTGTGCCCTTGATAATAGTCTTTCATAACAATCCTTGTCAATATTCAATCGCTATGCTCATGAAGATATTGTTTCAGAAGATCCCACAATTCCTGAGGTTTAAAAGGCTTGGTCATATAGTCCTCTGCTCCCAAATCCATGGCTCTCTGGCGATCTTCTTCTTCTGCTTTGGCAGTCAGGACAATAATAGGAATATCCTTGGTAACATCATTTCCTTTTAACTCTTTTAAAACCTCGTAACCATCTACTTTGGGCATCAATAAATCAAGCAAGATTAAGTCCGGATGTTCTCTGCGTACTGAGTTTAAGGCTTCATCACCATCTTCAACAATTTCAACATCATAACCGACAGCATCGAGGCAGGTACGTACTCCGAGTATAACATTCTTTTCATCTTCGGCGAGTAATACTTTTTTGGCCATAGCTACTGCTTAACCTCCTTCATGATCAGCCTCCGGTAAGGAAACTGATTCTTGAGCGTAAAAAACCGGGAAGGTAAACGTAAAAGTGGTTCCTTTGCCCACTTCACTGTCTACCCATATTTCTCCTCCATGAGCCATAACAATATCTTTCGCTATAGCCAGGCCCAGACCCACTCCTCCTGTTCCCTTGTGATCTGCACCGCTAACCTGAACGTATTTACGAAATATTTTACTCTGATCTTCTTTCGGGATTCCACAGCCCGTATCTTCGACAGAAAAAAACAGTCGCTTGCCGCGCTGCCTTATTCGCACTGTAATTGTTCCGCCAGGATCGGTATAGCGCATCGCATTGCCAACCAGGTTGGTCAAAACCCAAACTGCTTTATTAAAATCGGCAGCTACAGGAGGCAGGTTCGGTGGCATATCGGTTATCAGTTCAATACCCTGTTTTTCCGCCTGGAACTTAAGCGGACGGACAGCTTCCTGCACCAGGTCCACTACATCTGTAGGCTCAGCTTCCACATAGATAGTGCCCGATTCAATACGTGAAAGTTCCATCAGGTTGTCAATTAAACGGCTCAGCCTTTCACAGTCTGCACCAATCGCTTCCAAAACCTCTTTACCCCGGGGAGTAAGATCACCTAACATGCCTTCTTTAAGCATCTCCACACCAACTATAATAGTAGTAAGCGGTGTACGGAATTCATGTGATACGATTGAAACAAAATCAGTTTTAATTTTTTCCATCTCATGAAAGCGGGTCACATCGGTAAACTGGACCAAGCCTCCCCAGAGTTTTTGATCATAAAAAACCGGGTTGATGGAAATCTTAAAAAAGTAACGCTGGTCTGAACTTTTTACTTTTACAGCTGCTTCTTCATATGAACAGTTTAACTCTGCTTCCTGCTCGAATACATCATCCAGCAGGGAATCCAGTTTTTTTACATTGGTAATTTCAATAATATTAGCACCTTGCGCTGCATCAGTGCTGGTATTAAATAATTCACCAGCCTTTTTGTTTAACCAGGCTACCGCCTTATTGCGGTCAACCAGGAAAACTGCCTCAGCAAGATTATCAGTTATCGTATGAAGATTAACTGGCGCCGGTAAGTTATTCAACTTTTCACCTGCCTTCCCTCGCTAGATAATAACTGGAGTGATCCATTATAAAAATTATAAAAATGATGTGCTTACCAATTATAACACCATCGATATATAATGAAAAGCGGAGACAACCATATAATAAAGCCTTCGCTTGTACGAAGGCTTTATTATAAAAAGCAGATTACTGGTTGCGGTTATCAAATATTACCTGCTCTGTAATAAATTTCTCAATCCCGATTTTATTGGCAGCTGCATCAAGCGTACTGTTTTCTAATGTTACCGGGACTTTAAATTCATCCTGCAGCTCAGTTTCCAGTGATTTCATCAAGGCCGCCTCGTCTGTTCCGGATACACCTTTTAGAACAACCTTTAATGAATCTTCTGACTGATTGCGATTTAATTCTGCGTACCACAAAAGAACATCTTCCCTGGCCATCATTTTTTTACGCAGATGGTTGCCATTGAAATGTACAGGGCCCTCTTTCCCTTGCATTTCATAGTACATTGCGGTTCTTTCTATGTCGCCCATAATTCTCGGGACTGTCCGCTTACAATTGGGGCAGGGTTCTGTAACCAGCCCCCCGGTGGCAACATCTCCAGTCTTGCAGCGCAAAAGAACTGTTCCGCGCGTATCAAGATGGGTAACAACCACTTCGCCCTTTTCTCCTTCACCCAGCACATCACCACTAACCGGGTCAACTATTTCAAACAGGATATGATCAGGGTTGGTATGATAACCATAACCGGGAGCGCATTCAGCCCAGCCTGATTTGGCTTCAGAAATAAAATACATACGCTGCACCTTTTGATCTTTTGCCCCCACCGAGGTCATCAGTTTTTTAACTTTTTCCACAACCTCCATCGGGATATAATCTATACCAAGGATAATGCGTTCCAGCTCTTCAGCGCTGAATCCAAAGAAATCCAGGGTTTGCAGGGCAAATAACGTATAACCGGGAGCACAAACAAATACCGGCGCTTCCAGGTTATCCATGGCTTTCAATATTTTTTCCATGCCGAGGACTTTTCCGCCCCCGCTCTGCAGGGAAGTACTGCCAATACCGATCATGCTGTAAAACATCTGCCAGTAATAAACGTTTGGCGCATAGGTAAAGGCATTGATCATCGTATCATCACGAATTATACCCAGTATATCAAAAGCTCTCATCCCGGCTTCCTTTAAATTTCTCAAATCGTAATGGGTGTATTCGAAGGGTACCGGTTTTGCAGTTCGTCCTGCGCTAAAATAGAGGGTGTGCAGTTTGTAATCGTCAATATCCGAACCTTTATCTTTCTTGCCAAATAAAGAAAAACCCTTCTTTTTGCCTTTTTCATCTTCACCTGCAGGGACTTCCAGAACAAATTTTTTCGGATACTGCAAATCATCTTCCCGGGGAAGAATATCCTTTTTTTCCGTAAAAGGCAGTTTGCTTAAATCTTCTACCCCCCTGATTTCAGACGGGTTTATATTGTTATCTTTAAACAGGGTTCGGTAATAGGGATGCCTGACCGCCAGCTCTTCATTGATCATCTTATGCAAAAGCTCATTCTGCATTTTTTTAATGGCCGGTGCTGGCATTCGGCTAATTTTACTCCATGCCTGCATGCTTTGTCTCCTTTCTTTCTGTCAACGACTTAACTGGGTCTGTTGTCCAGAATTCTTTTTTCCTTTAGTTCTGTTTCCATGCCCAGCTGGGAAACCAGTTCAGGCACAGATTTAAAGATAATATCGGTCAAAGATACTTCAGTATCTCTTAAAACTTTTTGTTTTAAATCAGCCACCAGCTTTTCCCGGTCCTCTTCACCTTTGGTAGCTATATATAGATAGATTTCATCCATATCGTAAGGATCATCGTTGCGCTTGCGCATCTCCACCTGCCATTCTTCGATGTCCGGATGGCCCATCATTAAGGGGAAGAAGTTGTTAAGATTAACCAGGGTTCCTTTAACCTTGGTCATGCTGAACTCCTTCAATTCAGATTTACGCTGGATATTGGAGCTGATCCGCGGCACCGTGCGCCCGCAGTTTGGACAGGGCTCCAAAAGAAGACCACCTTTGGCTATGTCACCGGTACGGTAACGTAAAACAGCAGTTCCCCGCCAGTCCAGGGAAGTATAGACGATTTCTCCTTCTTCGCCGGCTCCGACCGGTTCGCCGCTTTCCGGATCCACGGTTTCAAATATTTCCATATCAGGATATAAATGGTATCCATAATACTCATCATGGGAAGGACATTCAGGCCAGGCTACCTTGGCTTCTGTCATCCCGTAAGTAGCCAAAACCATGACATCTTCGGCACCCAGCTGGGTAAAGAGTTCTTTAATTTTATCTTTTAAACCCGGCGGCACCCTTTCTCCGCCGAAGAATATTTTCCTGATCGATGAAAAATCACGTCCCTGCTTGACCGCTTCACGCAGGAAATAGTAGCAGTACCCGGGAATAAAAACTGCCACGGTAGGCCGTAAGTATTCAAAAGCATCCATCAAGTTTTTTGTCCCTACTATCTTACCCCCACCACTGTGAAAATTGGCTACATCCATCTTCTCACCGGCAAAAAAAGTCTGCCAGAAAGCCAGGTGTGGAGCAAAGGGAAATGCATTGATTACGATATCATCACTGGTTACCTGGAACACATCCAGCAGGCGGTAGCCGGCTTCCCGAATATTATCGAGATCCCGCTTGGAATAAACAAACGGAGTGGGCATCGCCGTCCTGCCCGTGGTAAAGTGGATATGCACCGGTTTAAAATCATAAACCTTTTCTTCCACCATCGCCTTGCCGCCGGTCATCGACATCTTGGCCAGGTGACCGTATTTTTCTGTAACTTCTTCATCGGGACGAATGACAAAATCCTTGGCCTTTTTCGGCTCATCATCTGTCGGGGCTATATCCCACTTGTAGGTAAAGGGTAAATGACGCAAATCATCAATACCCTTAATTTTAACAGGATCGATCTTCAACTCTTTGAGCATGTCGCTGTAATGCGGGCTGTAAAGGTAGATCTGGTTAGCCATGAAGGCTCGAAGCTTACGATCCTGCATTTCTTTAATTTCCTTGTAAGGCATTTTACTTAGCTTCTCCCAATTCTCCATGCAGCAGTCACCTCCTGTTTAATTAATTCAAATGGGACAGGCCCCTCTATAAACAGGGACCTGTCCCGCTCTGAGCTGTTATTTGGGGAACTGATCGTAAAGGGTAGTTATAAACCACATTATTATTATCGAAAGAACAATGATCGTAATTGGCAATCCTTTACCGTTGTAACGTTTTGGATCTACATCAGTCCACCCGTGCATTTCATCAACCTGCCTCTGCAGGTCTTCCGACGGTGGCGGAGTTAGCCAGGAAACTACAATGGTAAGAATAAAAGAAAGTGGTACCGCTACCGCGATTACCTTGATCCAGCCTAACGGACCATAGAAATACTTGGCAAAGAAGGGGAAGGGAATATCAACCGGATCCATGCCTAAATATCCGATCATGAGCCAGCTGATAAAGGATATCAGGGTTCCGATTACCATTCCCGCACCGACACCGTACTTGTTGGTTCGTTTCCACCAGATACCCAAAACTATGGGAACGCCCAATCCAGCAGCGGCAATACCGAAGCTCCACATGATCGCTTCTAAAATAAACTCGGGCGGTTCAAAGGAAAAGACAATCACCAGAATCCCAACTAATAGCATAGCCCCATAAGATAGTTTTAATTTTGATTCGTCATCAACATCCGGCTTGAAAAACAGCTGGGTAAGGACCGCTCCCAGCAAAAGTCCGATTATCCCCCAAATCCAGGGCCAGGGCATACCCCCAATTCCAAAAAATGTCGACAAGGCCTGGTTAAAACTCAATCCTGCTACCAGGCCCAGGACGGCTCCAAAGGGCAGGGCTTCAAATTTGCTATTAAATTCGCTGTACAGGTCATGAATTAACCCTGCACCCATAATCATCAATAATCCGGAAACTGTTGAAAGCCCGGCTGCCACAGACCCGGCTATGGCCAGGGCCAGCCAGCCCTCTCCGGCCAGAACTTCAACCAGGATGAACACGACATAGTCGTAAGCAGCGGTTGGAATATCTGCTCCCGCTGTCTGCATGTAGTAAACTGCAGCAAACCCGGTGGCATAAACCGTGGTGTTAACCAAACCCACCAAAAATACACAGATAACCGTGCTCCAACGTGCTTCTTTGGCATCACGCACGGTAAAGAAGCGCATTACAAAGTGCGGCAGTCCGATAATACCGAAGAAAGAGCCGAGGAATACGCCAATATAGACTACCGGGTGAGCCACCATAGCCCAGAAGTAGTGTGGCACGGCCGACGTCATCAACGGGACCATGTCACCGTAACCCAAAGGTGGAAAGGCCCATCCTGCAGCACCAATAGTCCTGAGCACTATCGCTACGGGAAACATCAGGCAGAAAATCAGCACAATACTCTGCATGGTCTGGTTATAGGTTACCCCGTACATTCCCCCAAGGGTAACATAAAGAGTTACAACCAGTCCGCCGACAATAATACCCCATATTTCAGGCACACCCAGCAGGAAGTAAAAGACTATCCCGATCCCTTTCAGGTTACCACCCAGGTAAAGCACACTGACAATCAGCATAACGACAACCGAAATGTAGCGTAGGGTTTTACTGTCATACCGCTCTGAAATAAATGCCATGGTGGTAAATGATTTGTGACGCCGCAGGTAAGGCGCGGCCAGGACCATCAAGCCGATAAAAGCAGCGGTAAAGCTGGCATATACAGCTACCGCAATATAAAGCCCTTCAATGATCAGCGCAGTTAAACCGATGAAAGTTGTTAAGCTCAAGGCAAGTGAAACCATGGCCAGACCATTGTTTAGGGCTCCGATACTGCGACCGGCTACATAGTAATCGCCCAGTGTACGGGTAAACCGGCGGGCCCAGACACTGATCATAACCGATAATAAAAGGACAACTATACTGAGCACTAAGCCCAGAACAAATACTTCACCTCTTGGTTCCATAAATATAAACCCTCCTTTCAACCAGGTCTAAGCCCGTTGTTGTTCTTCCAGTCTATCCATGACAATGCACCAGATCGCCCCAATAGCTGTGGCCCCGATCCAACTCAAAACAATCAATAAAAAATAATGAAGAGGAAACCCCCAGACGGACAGGTGTTCTTTGAAAACAAACATGGTTTCACCGTAAAAAGCTACTAATTGTTCCGGAGTAGGAACCTGATTGAAAAATACTTCATTAAAGATGACAACAAAGGAACTAAAAAAACCTCCAGTGATGGCCACAACTATAAAACAGATCGCTGTAACCCAAACCTCAATCTTGTAACCCCTTCTAGCGTCATTACTCAATTCGAGTCACCTCCTTTAGTTGGCAGACACTTATCAGGCAATAGAAATCAAGTTCTTGTTTATATTATTAAAACATTCCACTCCCTTCTCAATTTATTAATAATGCGATTATTATTTCATTAACATAATTCGACTAGCACCTTTAGATTCCTTCTTTAAATAAATATCAAATAGGATTTTGCCTTATAATTGAAGATCAAGGGCACGCAGTGTGATAAAAATATGCTATGATTAGGCTTGAATAGATATAAAGCGGGAGAGATAATTATGACAGAGATACTGGCAATTATTGTTGCTTTTCTTTTTTTCCTGGTAGGCCTGGCCGGAACACTGCTGCCGGTTTTACCCGGGCCCCTGACAATTTGGCTTGGCATGCTTGTTTATGGTATTATTGCCGGCTTTGATGACATTGGAGTTTTCTTTTTAGTAGTGCAGGCTTTACTGGCCTTAGGGGTTATGGGAGTTGATTACCTGTTTGCAGCAATGGGAAGCCGCTATTTTGGCGGTTCCAAAGCCGGACTGTGGGGAGCTGCCATAGGTTTATTAATCGGCCTCTTCTTTTTCCCTTACGGCCTGCTTCTCGGCCCTTTCCTGGGTGCAGTACTGGCCGAATTAATCTTTAAAAGTAAAACCGATCGGGCAGTTCGTTCGGGCTTTGGAGCTTCTCTGGGAATTTTTGGCGCACTACCGATTAAACTGGCCCTGGAAGCAGTAATGATTGCCTGGTTTGTAGTAAGAATAATATAATTTTACACAAAAAAGAGTTAAAATGGTTCTATACCAGGGCAGTGTAGATTGGATAATTTTGCACCAGCTTTTTTAACCAAACTAAATAGAAGGATTCAGGGAAGTCAGTTTTAAGTCAAGGAGGTAATGTGAATGGAAAAAATTTGGCTTGATCATTACGAACCTGAAGTCCCGCATAGTATCGATTATCCCTCCCTTTCCATATACCAGTTGTTCCAGGAGTCAGTTCAAACCTATAATACGAAGCCTGCTGTTTATTTTATGGGCCGCGAACTAAGCTATAGCGAGCTTGCTTCACAGGTTGAAAGTTTTGCCTGTGCCCTAAATGAACTGGGAATTAAGAAAGGGAGCCGGATAGCTGTCCACCTTCCAAACTGCACCCAGTTCGTAATCGCCTATTTTGCCGCCCTTTCCCTTGGGGCAATCGTGGTTCCCTGCAATCCAATGTACGTGGCCAGGGAAATTGAGTATCAAATAAAAGATTCCGGGGTTGAAACAATTATCACCCTGACCCGTTTTTATAAGCTGATCAAAGATGTTCAGCCTAAAACAAATCTGACAAAAATAATTGTTTCCAATATAAAAGATTATTTCCCGGGCTATCTTAAATTACTCTACACGGTAGTTAAAGAAAAAAAAGAGGGCGATAAAGTTGAAATAGCTGCAGAGGATTACAATTTTACCGCCCTTATAAAAAAACACTGGGACAAAAAACCTCCGGAAGTTGAAGTAGCACCGGCTGACCGTGCTGTCTTTTTATATACCGGAGGTACCACCGGGGTATCGAAAGGGGCCATTCTTCAACACCAAAACCTGGTTGCTAATTGCTTCCAGGTAGAATCCTGGTGTACAGATCACCTCTATGGCAAAGAAATAATATTGGGCATACTGCCCTTCTTCCATAGTTATGGCTTAACAACAGTGCTTAATGCAGGGATCATATTTGGGGCAAAACTGGTGCTTCTGCCCCGTTTCGAATTGAAAACAGTGCTTAAAACTATCGACAGGCAAAAACCGACCCTTTTCCCCGGTGTCCCCACTATATACCTGGCTATAAATAATGCCCCGGCCCTGCACAAGTACGATCTTCGATCAATCAGGATCTGTATCAGTGGAGCAGCACCCCTGCCGGTTGAAGTCCAGGAGGAGTTTGAAAAAAACACCGGGGGTAAACTGGTAGAAGGGTATGGTTTATCAGAGACTTCACCGGTTACCCATGCCAATCCCGTTTACGGAAAACGAAAGCCCGGCAGCATTGGCCTGCCTCTACCTGATACCGAATACAAAATTGTCGATGTTGAAAAAGGTGAAAAAGAATTAGCCATCGGTGAAATTGGTGAACTCTGTATTCGCGGACCACAGGTAATGGAAGGTTACCTGAACATGCCTGATGAAACCAAACAGAGTATTCGTAATGGCTGGCTGTACACCGGTGATATAGCCAGAGCTGATGAAGAAGGTTATGTTTACATTGTCGACCGAAAAAAAGATTTGATCATTGCCGGCGGTTACAATATATACCCCCGCGATATAGAAGAAGTGCTGTACGCCCATTCTAAAATTCTGGAAGCAGCTGTGGCCGGTATCAGGGACCGCTATAGAGGAGAAACCCTGAAAGCCTATATTGTCCTAAAAGAAGGAGACTCTATGACCAAAGAAGAGGTTATAGAACATTGTAGAGCTAACCTGGCCCCTTATAAAGTTCCCAAGATAATTGAATTTAGAACAGAACTCCCGAAAACAATGATCGGAAAAGTTCTTCGCCGCATGCTGAGGGAAGAAGAAGAAAAAAAAGTGCAGGGCAAATAGCAGGTAGTATAACCACTTACACGGTTAGGTTTTTATTCTGCGACAGCTTAGAGCTAATATTTAAAGGAGCCCGGGAATAATCAGGGCTTCCTTTTCTTGCCTGCCTTAATAACAAAGGTTATAATGAATAGACAAGTAATGCTTAATTGTACCCGGAGCGGTTAATTATGACTTCCTCAATTGAAGATAACCAGTCAGAAATTCTTTCTTTAATAAAAACAATTACCCCTTTTAACTTTTTAGACGACAATATTTTAAATGATATTGTCGCACAGGCAAAGTCTGCGCACTACGCTAAAAACAGTTATATTTTCCAAAAGGGAGACCGCTCGAAAAAAACCCTTTTTTTAATTCTTAATGGACAGGCCAAAGCACTAACCACCTTTATAAATGAAGAAAAAGTTACTGCTGTAAGGAACAGGGGCGATTTTTTTGGAGTGACCGGTCTTCTTTCTGATGAGCCTTATCCTGTATCAATGGTCGCTGCTGAAGCTCTGACCTGCCTGCTGATCAGCCAGAAATCATTTCTAAAAGCATTAAACAGCAGTGAAAAATTTGCCGATTATTTTACCACAGATCTGGCTTCACGATTAAAAGACCTTTACAAAATTATATCAGCCGAACAGAATGATCAACCAATAATTGAAAAAAATATTTTACGGCAAAGAATAGAAGATATTTCTGCTAAGAATGTTGTTACCTGTTTGCCCATGGATAATATTCGTGATGCAGCAAAAAAGATGGCCGAGGCCAGGGTTAGTTCAGTAGTTGTAATTGCTTTAAACAATAAACCGGTTGGGATAATCACTGAAAAGGATCTTGTTAGCAGAGTACTCTCTGCTGACAATCCAAACCTCGAAGCTAAGGCTCACGAGATAATGACTTCCGACCTGGTTACCGCCAACCCCAACGATTATACTTACAAAGCCCTGCTGTTGATGATAAAACACAGCATCAAACATGTGATCATAACTGACGAACACGAAATACTGCACGGAATTATCACAGTAAAAGACCTGGTTCAATCCCAAAATACCGGTGCACTATCAATTGTTAAGCAGATAGAATACCAGGACTCCTATGAAGGCCTTGCAGAATTGATCGGAGAAGTTGATCAACTAAAACAGGCCCTGATTAATGAAAGATCTTATGCTTCAGAAATATGTGCTTTGATCAGTGAATTATACGACCGGATTACCCGCAAAGTAATCCAGATGGCAGAAAAAGAAATGGTTAGCATCGGCAGGGGGGCACCACCAACCGATTACTGCTTCATTAACATGGGCAGTGCCGGGCGTAAAGAACAGTTTTCCCGCAGCGACCAGGATAATGGGATAATATTCAAAGATCATTTAAAAGACAGTTTAGAATTAACCACTGATTACTTTTTAACCCTGGGTAATGTTATTGTCCGTGAGCTGGCAAGGTGTGGTTTTAAACTATGCAAAGGTGAGGTGATGGCAAACAATCCCTGCTGGTGCCTCCCCCTGTCAGCGTGGAAAAACAATGTGACACAGTGGGTAGACAAGCTGGACCCGAAATATATTCGCAACATGACAATATTCTTAGATTACCGTTATGTAACAGGAAACGAAGAATTATACCGGGATTTGAAAAATTATACCACCCGCCTTTTCCGGGATTCAAAACATGCTTTACTATTTATGGCCGAAGACGATCTTAAGCACAGGGTTCCTTTAAACCTGTTCGGCCGATTTATTACGGAAAAATCGGGAGAAAAACGAAAAAAAATGGACCTTAAAAGAGCAGTAATGGTTCACCTGGTTGACTGCCTTCGTCTTTTTGCCCTCCGTGAAGGCATCAAAGAAACTAACAGCTTTGAACGTCTCCACCGTTTAAATGATCGAGGTATATTTAAGCCAGAAGATGCTGAATATATTGAAGCAGCATACGAATCATTGCTTATGTTTCGGATTAGAAATGCCATTGATAATATTAAGCGCGGTGAGGAACCCGACAACCTAATCGACCTGGACAGCCTGACTAAAAAAGAAAAATTTTTGCTCAAAGAATCACTTCTTATGGCAAACCGACTGCAATCATTAACCGCCCATGCTTTTCATCCTCAAAAATTTTAAAATTTAAGAAGCGGGCCGGATGGGAATGAAAATAATGAAGAAAAGCTCATATTTTGAACCAGATTATTACTCGCTAAACCGGACTGCCAGGCACTCCTGGATCCAGGTTAACAATAATCAGGCTGGAAAGTTTCTTAACCGATTGCTGCCAAACGGTAAGAATGCAGAACCGATCGAATATGATCCAGAGCTTTTCCAGGAACTATCTGCTGTTATAGAAGAAATAAACCAAAAAGTTGACTGGGAACAAGATCTTTTCAGGGCCTCATATGTGGCATTTGACACAGAGACAACCGGCCTTTTTCCCTTTAAGGGAGATGAAATAACCTCCCTGGGAGCGGTCATCATTGAAAACAAGCGCATATTAAACCAGCCTGTTAATCGTCAGCTGGTCAATCCCAGGCGCCCTGTCTCTGCCGTATCACAAAAAATAACCGGAATAAGTGATGAAATGCTTCACGATCAAGAGCAGATCATGCCGGTTATCCTGAACTTTTTACGCTTTAGCGGGCCGCGAATTTTAATTGCTCACAATGCCCCGTTTGACCTGGCCTTTATCAATATCAAGCTGGGAGAGGCAATCGGCAAGCGAATAGTTAACCCGGTTATCGATACAGTACTGCTTACTTCTGCCCTTTACTATTACCTGGAGGATTACTCTTTGGAAAACCTATCTTCCCGCTTTGATTTAAACCTGAAAGGAAGACATGATGCCCTTTCCGACGCCCGAATAACCGCCTCGCTATTTCTAAAGCTGCTGCCCGAACTGGAGGCAAAAGGGGTGAGAACCCTTTCTGAGTTATCCCGGCTTTTTTCTGATCTTGACCTTACCAAAGGGTATCCCCTGATTTATTAATTCTAAAACATACCATTGTTTTCAGTTAGATCACTGCTGTTTTTTCTGATTGCCAGACAGCCTGCGGGCCAGTTCCAGCTGTTTTTTAACCGCAGACGGCGCTGTACCTCCCCGGCTGCAGCGGGCATTTACTACTTTTACCGGATCGAGCAAATCAGCAATATCACCGGCCAGGGCCGGGTGAAAGCGACTGCGTTTTTCAGGATCAAGTTCCCGCAAACGAATTCCTTCCCGGCGGCAAAAGGCGATAAATTCCCCTACAGCATAATGAGCATCCCTGAAGTTTGTTCCCTGCCGAACCAGGTAGTCGGCCAGGTCTGTAGCACATAAATAATCGTCATCCACTGCTTCTTTCAGGCGTACGCGATCTATACTCATGGTATCAAGCATCTCTGACAGAATCGGAAGCAGGTTTTTTAAAGTGTCCACGGTATCAAATAGACCCTCTTTATCTTCTTGCATATCCTTATTATAGGCCAGCGGCAGGCCTTTCATTACGGTCAGCATGGAAAAAAGGCTGCCATATACCCGGCCGGTCTTACCACGGGCCAATTCAGCTAAATCAGGGTTCTTTTTCTGGGGCATCATGCTGCTGCCGGTCGTGTAAGCATCATCCAATTCAATAAAACCGAACTCAGCCGAAGACCACATGATTAACTCTTCACACAGGCGGCTTAGATGCATCATCAGGAGAGCAGAAAATGATAAGAATTCGATAATATAATCCCGGTCGCTTACCGCATCTATACTATTTTCATAAAGCCTGCTAAAGCTCAGTTTTTCTGCTACCTGTTCGCGATCAATATCATAACCGGTGCCGGCAATCGCCCCCGCGCCCAGGGGCATCAGATCGGTGCGTACTAAAACTCCCGCCAGGCGCTCCCGATCACGCACAAGCATCCAGAAATATGCTAACAGGTGATGGGAAAGTAAGACCGGTTGTGCTCGCTGCAAATGGGTGTAACCGGGAATAAGCACCCCTTCGAAACGATCGGCCAGGTTAATGATGGTTGCCTGGAGCTGTTGTAAAAATTGATCGATTATCCTGATTTCTTCCTTCATGTACAGGTGTGTGTCAAGAGTAACCTGGTCATTACGGCTGCGGGCGGTATGCAGTTTACCCCCAAGGGGGCCCAGTTTTTCGATCAGCCTTTTTTCAATATTCATATGAATATCTTCAAATTCAAGATCATAAGGAAACCGGCCTTCTTGGACTTCTGCCCTGATCTCTTCCAGCCCCTTGATAATCAGTTCCGCCTCTTCAGCATTAATAACGGACCGGTCAGCCAGCATCTCTACATGGGCAATACTGCCCCTGATGTCGCATGAGGCCAGGCGCCGGTCATAAGGCAAAGAGGCAGTAAAGTGCAGCATCGCTGCTGCTGTATCTTTTACAAAACGGCCCTGCCATGGTTTTTTCAGCTTTTTGCCACCTCCTGCTGATGATCTGCTATATTTTTTTGCTTCATCAATCCTTTAATGGTCAGCGGAAGCCCGTAAAGGTTGATGAAACCCTGCGCATCTTTCTGATCAAAGAGTTCATCCGCCTCAAAGGTAGCCATACCCTGGTGATATAATGTGTGCGGTGATTCCCTTCCTGCCACAACAATATTCCCCTTGTAAAGTTTCAGTTTGATCCTCCCGCTAACAGTTTCCTGGGTAGCATTGATAAAACCATCCAGTGCTTCACGCAGGGGAGTAAACCAGAGTCCGTAATAGATCAGTTCGGCATATTTCAAAGCAATTGCTTCTTTGTAGTGATATGTTTCCCGGTCCAGGGTATAATGCTCGAGTTCACGATGCGCAAAAGCTAAAATAGTGCCTCCCGGGGTTTCATAAACACCCCGTGACTTCATCCCCAGCAGACGGTTTTCCACCAGGTCAATCCGGCCGATCCCGTGTTTGCCGGCAATACGGTTCAACTCCATTACCAGTTCCAGGGGTGTTAATTTTTTGTCATTCAAGGCATAAGGATTGCCTTTTTCCCAGCTGATCGTAATTTCCTCGGGATCATCAGGCGCATCAAGAGGATCGCAGGTCAGCCGAAACATGTCGCGATCGGGTTCCCGGGCCGGGTCTTCCAAAATACCACCCTCGAAACTAATATGCCATAAATTCCTGTCAATGCTGTAGGGCTTTTCAGCAGTAACCGGGATCGGTATATTATTTTTTCGGGCATATTCAATACAATCACTTCGCGATTGAAGATCCCATTCCCTCCAGGGTGCAATAATCTTCAGGTAAGGATTTAAAGCTTTAATGGCAAACTCAAAACGAACCTGATCGTTACCTTTGCCGGTTGCTCCGTGCGCTATAGCCTTGGCTCCTACTTGTTCGGCTATTTCCACCAGTCTTTTACCGATAACCGGGCGGGCGATTGCTGTTCCAAGCAGGTATTTGCCCTCGTAAACAGCACCCGAGCGGACCATGGGAAAGATATAATCGGTAACCAGCTCCTCACGGATATCTTCAATAAATATTTGTGAAGCACCGGTTCTGATCGCTTTTTCTTCAAGACCTTCTAATTCAGTGTCCCCCTGGCCCACATCTGCTGTCACGGCCACAATTTCATAGTCGTATTTCTCCTGCAGCCATTTAACAATTACAGAAGTGTCCAGCCCACCTGAATAGGCCAGCACCACCTTTTCCTTAGCCATTCTAATACCCTCCAATCAATTGATAGACTTTAAACAAAAGAAAAAAATTTAAAACGGACCTGATTTAGACTTATCGCTTACATCCTTTAAAACCCGGCTAATAATCTTTAAACCTGCAGACAGCTCACTGATGCTGATAGTAAGCGGGGGCAAGAGGCGCACTATAGAATCACCGATGGCATTAATGAGCAGCCCTTCGGCAGTGCACTTTTCCTGGACAGGTTTTGCCAGGGGCTGGTTCAGTTCCAGGGCATA
>SKXC01000003.1 GCA_007128625.1 Syntrophomonadaceae bacterium
GGAGGCTTTATTGTGCCCTGTGCTGTGATGCTTGAAGATTGTTTTACAAGAATCATATAGAGGAAAGCGGTGGATTGATTAATGCTAAACAAGCTTTATGTTATCTTGGTTTGAAGAAAATATTTGGTTTGTAATTTATGAAGGTAAGGGTATGGTTATATTTACTGCCATTCTAAATCTCATGTACGTTAATATTCAGTAAAGGAAACAGGCATAGATTTAGTATTTCTAACCGTCTTTCAAATACGGGCATGTTATGGTTTGAAGTGGGTGAAACCGATGAAATAGTCATCGAATAATTCCTTGAGGGCTGACGGAACAGTTAACTTTCTTGATTTGCCAGTTTTTGATGGGTCGTCAGCCATTTCTGCTTCTGTCTGAAGATTGGCCGTGTCCAATTCAGAAAGGCTGTTCAGTAAATTTGGTATGGCAATGCTAAATAATATTCCTATATTTATCTTGGTTAGATCGACCAAAACAAATTGCCGAAAGTCTTCGATAGAAAGAACTACAACCAGGTAGTCATTGTCAAGGTTAACAAGGTAATAGCTGCCAAGTTTGGGGTAATCCGATTCTTTCAAGGAATCACCGAGCACTTTAGTGGCTTGGTTAATAAGTGGTATTGCTTTAGAATGCGAGTTGTAGCTATGATTTTCTACCAAAGGCTGGCCATCAGAGGCGTTCCATGCATCAGTGGCTAAAAAGCCTTCACCGAGGTCGTATTGCAGTGTTTCAAACATTTGGAGTGTATCAAACATTATTTTTTCACGATTACCACTCACATTTTATCACCCTTCGCATGTTGTTAATGATTACCTAAAAATAGGGTACAAATATTAACAATTACCGGGTTCTCTGTTTTGCAACTTTTGTCTATCATTTAACAATATTATAACAATTATCTGTTTTGAAGGCAATGATTAATACATTGTTAATTATCTTTGGATTAAGATAATTGGAATCAATGTCAGCGAATTAAAAAAGGCCTCCCTTTAAATTAAAAGAAGGCCTTGATTGTAAGGTCTAAAAAAAATATGATCGATCACAAAATGGTGCTGATCATATGGTCTTTACATCCATCCTTTTCTCTGGGTGGCTATAATTGCACTCCACAAGAATCCACCGCCAAAAATCAAGAGGCCGACAATCAAAGAAACTACAGCAGATGTTTCCATGCCTTACACCTCCTTTTTGTCAGCTTCAGAAGTATCATCCACTCCGGCGCTGCTTTCACGGCCTTTGAACAGCATGAAAATAATACCAAGTAAGAACAAGAATGCGATCAAGCCCCAGCCGCCGACTATCTGCATGAAAGCTGGATAACCTTCATAGGGGGTTTGAATTCGATCGATGAAGTTTAGGACTAAAAGTATAATCAGGACGATTGGAGTAATAAACTTGATGCAGATATCGAACCATACACCGATTTTTACTTCGGAGTGTTCGTTGATCTGCTCCCTGATTTTGTGTGCGCCATACCCCCAGCCGATTAAAAGACAGGTAAACAGGCCTATAGTCACTAAGCCGAAGTTGTTAATAAAATGGTCCACCTGGTCCAACCAGAGCAGCCCGCCCCTGCTGACAAAGATCAGTCCAATCAAGAAAGCCAGACCGCTGACCAGGACTGCAGCCAACCGGCGAGAAAGACTGAACTTGTCCATAACAGCGCTGACTACGCCTTCTGTTAAAGAGAAAGCCGAGTCGAGCCCCAGGGTAAAGATGGTGACAAAAAAGATTACACCGATAACTGCTGGTGCCACCGGCATCAGGTTGATTGCTTCGGGATAGGCGACAAAAGCCAGGCCCACGCCTGAGGCAACAACTTCACCAACAGGCACATTCAATTGGCCGGCCATGTAGCCAAGGGTAGTAAAAACGGCGATACCACCAAGAAAAGCAGTCAGGGCATCAGCAAAACTGGTCATGAAAGCATTGTTGCTGATGTCAGAATCTTTGGGCAGGTAACTGGCATAGGCAATCAGAATTCCCATGGCCAGGCTTAGTGTGAAGAAAACCTGTCCATAGGCAGCTAACCAGACCTGGGTATTAGCAAGAGCTGTAAAATCGGGGGTCAGGTAGAAGTTTAGCCCATCAACTGCTCCTGGTAGGGTTAAACCACGGACCATCAGGATTAGAATTAGGAGAAAAGGCAGGGGCATTGTGACCATGACTACTCGGCCCAACCCTCTAATTCCGCTGAAAACTACTAAGAAAATAGCCAGCCAGCCGATAATAAATGGAATTATTAGTTCTGTGGAGATGCCTGAAAGTGAACCGTACGCTTCAGCTTCCAGGACGGGCATTAACTGCAGGACTTTATCGAAAAGGTAATTACCGGCATCTGCTCCCCATTCGAGAGTAAAAGCTCCCCAAAGGTATCGTAATGACCAGCCCAGGATGGCTGCATAGTAAGTAATGATCCCAAAGCCGGCCAGAACAGCCCACCAGCCAACAAATTCAAAGGAAGGCTTTGCCCGCTTCATAGCCAGGGGCGCCGACCCAAGAAAGCGTGAACCGAGGGTGAATTCCAACATCATCAGTGGTATACCCGCTGTTAAAAGGGCTACCAGGTAGGGGATGAGAAATGCTCCACCGCCGCTATCATAAACAACATATGGGAAACGCCACAGGTTTCCCAGCCCTACTGCTGAACCGATAGCAGCAACAATAAAAGCTCCACGCCATGTCCAACGTTCTCTCAATGCTATACCTCCCATAATCGTATTATAATGATTTTAATGCTGGTAAATAAAATAACTGGGAAATTGGCCTATTATCTCATCCCCCTTCATTTATAATTCGAGTTTAGCTTAAAAAACGGTATAATATAATTACCATTTATTGTTTATTTTGAGCAGGTAATCAAACTGCCAGATGCATTGTCACCATGTTGCAACTTAAAGGACACTTGATATTTGTTGTCTAAAAGAATCTCAATTGGGTTAAGATTCTCCAAAGTTTCTATAATTCCTTCTTTTATAATCGAAATAATTTTAATAACAACCTGATTACCGGTGATTTTTGTCGTGTTATAAAAAAAATGTATGCAACCCTGTAAAGAGGTAGGAGAATATTAGTAAATCTGTCCCCCTCTTATCGTAGTTACCTTACAGGTGGGATCGGTTAAAGAAAAAATGCTGCCCCGATCAGGACAGCATTTTTATAAAAAGTTTTAGAATCACCTGCATGCCAGATAGTAAAAAGGTTAAGACCTTTTTACTGTGGCAACATCCACTTTAAAATACAATATTAAGACTAAAACAGTTAATGCTCAAAAATAAAGAGGGTAAAACAAACCTTCTATTAGCTGGTTATGTTCTTGGCGGGAAAAAAGTTGGGCCGGTCAAGGCATCAATAAATTCCCTGAAAGCGGAAGGAACCCGTAATTTTCTGCTCTTCTCATCTTCCGGTGTATCTTTTGGTGAATCGTTCTCCGCCGGTTTTTTAGCTGCTTTACTTTCTGCTGTTAACTCAGCCTTGTCCAGCTCCGCCAGGCTGCTCAATAAATTTGGCAGGGCAACACTCATTAAAATCCCCATTTGTACTTTCGAAAGATCAATTAGGATAAATTGCTGAAAGGTTTCTATTGAAATAACAACGACTAAATTGTTGTTATCAAGGTTTATAAGGTAATAGTTGCCAAGCCTGGGATAATCCGATTCTTGTAGAGTTTTATTCAGCATTCGGGTAGATTCGCTAAAAACGGAGATTGCTTTCGAGTTTTTATTATAGTCATGGCTTTTTACCAGGGGCCGGGCATTTGCAGTATCCCAAATATCTGTGGCTAAGAAGCCTTCGCCTAGGTCTTGTTTAAGAGACTCAAATATTGATAATAATTTATCATCAACACTCATTTATTACCCCCCCCTTTTAATAACTAATTGATGGTTATGCCAGGAAACTGGATTCTTACTGTGCTATCCTTTTACATAATTTAATATTATTTCAGCATCTTGAATATTCTAAAGTTAAATAGAAAGTTTACGATAAATAGAATTGCTTGTTAACATTATAACAATTTTATATAATACTGGCAATATCTCGGGAGCTAAAAATATTTTATACATAATCTAAATAATTAAAAGGATTTCAAGTATTAATATAGAATCATCTTTTTGTTTATAAAGTCTTCTTGATTGTTTGTTTTTATCATTAATTATAAGGAGAGGAGCATATGATTGGAGATCGCGAACACTGGACTACCAGGGTAGGTTTTATTCTGGCGGCTGCGGGATCAGCCGTTGGATTGGGAAATATCTGGCGGTTTCCCTATATAGCCGGTGTAAATGGCGGGGCAGCCTTTATTGTTATCTATTTGATAGCAATAATCGTGATTGGCTATCCGCTGATGGTTACAGAAATGTCTTTGGGTAAGAAAACCCAGAAGAACCCGGTCGGCGCTTTTAAAACCATGGCACCGAACACCCCCTGGTGGTTAGTTGGTGCTCTTGGTGTTTTTACCGGTTTTGTCATTCTGTCTTACTACTCGGTAATAGCAGGCTGGTCGCTGGCCTATATCTTTAAAGCCATAGCCGGTTTTACACCTGATATGGATTTTACCAGCTTATTTTATACTACTATCGGAGTTGATATCGGTGATGGCCCCAATATAATTACACCCCTGGTATGGCATTTAGTCTTTATGGCTATAACAGTTAGTATTATTGCCGCCGGAGTGGTCAGGGGAATTCAGCGCTGGGTTAAAATCCTGATGCCGCTTTTATTCATCCTGCTGCTGATACTGGTGATCAGGGCAATAACTCTGCCCGGTGCTGGTGCCGGGTTGGTTTTTTACCTCGACCCAGATTTCAGTGTAATCTCCGGGCAAACTTTTCTTGATGCCATTGCCCAGAGTTTCTTCACCCTGAGTCTGGGTATGGGTGCAATCATTACTTACGGGAGCTATCTCGATAAGGAATCCACGATTGGAGATAATGGTGGCTGGGTTGTCGGTCTCGATACCGGGATTGCCATTATTGCCGGTTTTGCCATTTTCCCGGCTGTATTTGCCCTGGGATTAGAACCCGGAGCCGGTCCCGGCTTAACCTTTATGACCCTGCCCGCAGTTTTTGCCGAACTGCCGGCGGGCAGCTTTTTCGGTTTCCTCTTCTTCCTGCTGCTTTCGATTGCCGCTTTAACTTCGGCGATATCCCTGCTCGAGGTGGTTGTAGCCTGGCTGGTAGACGAAAAGAAATGGACAAGGGCCAAAGCTTCCGTGCTGATGGGGATTATTATATTCCTGGTCGGAATTCCGACCTCTTTGGGTTATAATGTCCTCGGAGACTTTTCTTTTTTGGGTATGGATGTTTTAGATACCTATGACTGGTTTGCCAATGCCCTGTTTTTACCGATTGGCGGCTTGCTGACCGCAATTTTTGTCGGTTATGTGTGGCAGGCTAAAAGGGCCCAGGAATTTGCCAATGACCCTCCAGGCCGGGTTCGCATCGGTGACTGGTATGGAGTACTGATCAGGTACATCGTACCTCTGGCGATTATAATCGTCTTGGTTTTTGGCTTGATTGATACTTTTAGCGGTTAAGCAGTTTAAGAAGGATATAAAAAAAGCCCGGCTAAGCATTTGGCCGGGTATTTTTAAACTGCTACCACTTTGGGAGTTTTTCTGTTGGAATAGATATTACGTATGGTAACTGTAAGTATAACAACGGCGCCACCGACAACAGCCCATAAACCCGGCACTTCACCGATAACCAGGAAAACCCAGATTGGATTAAGCAGTGGTTCGATAGTCTGGATTAATACTGCATCGAGGGCGGTAATATATTTTATGGCTGTTGAATAAAGCAAAAAAGAGAGACCCAGTTGAAAAATGCCCAGGTAGATCAAGGGCAACCAGCTTACCCCGGCAGGTGGTTCATGGATTATGAAAGGCATACAAACTAATGCAGTGATCACATTTCCAAGCACTACCGTCTCTATAGGCGAACCACTTTTTTGCATGCGCATGAAGATAATCAAAAGCGCAAAAGATAGTGCGCTAACTATGGCAATTATATTACCCCAGAAGCCGTCCAGGGTAAGGCGATCTACAAAAAAAAGGGCCATGCCACAGACTACAATAAAAATTAC